>CAZYTB010000083.1:0-11098 GCA_964650375.1 uncultured Campylobacterales bacterium
AAAAGAATTACAGATTTCATCAGTGAAAAACCAAGCTATCATGTTAAACAATCTATTATAGCTATTGGTTCTGGTGGATTATATGGAAAAACAAAAGAAGATGCCACTCAAACACATTATAAATTTTTACCTATTTCCACAAGTGATTTTATATTTGCCTATTTCGTTGAGAGATTTGGATTTTGGGGAGCTTTAAGTTTGATTTTTCTCTATGCTTTTTTGATTATACACTTAATTACACTAAATTACAAACTGAAAAAAGATTATTTTTCGCAAGTTATAACCACAGGAATTAGCTTTTTAATTTTTGTATATACCAGTGTTAATATTGCTATGACCATAGGTTTAGCTCCGGTAGTTGGAGTTCCATTGCCGTTTTTTAGTTATGGAGGAAGCAGTTTTATCACTTTTATGGTTTTCTTTGGAATTTTAGAAAATACCCTTGCCTTTAGATTTGATCCTACACACAAATCAATAAAATATAGAAATATTCAACATTTATAGTCTCTTTTTAATCTATTTTTAATTTATAACACAGTAGAATGTCACTCTTAAAAATGATGGGTTCTTAGCTCAGTTGGTTAGAGCTCCCGGCTCATAACCGGGCGGTCATTGGTTCGAATCCAATAGAACCCACCATCATTTACTTTTTTTTACCTCAAGCATCACTTTTAAGAATTACGAGAGAGCCTATGTGCTATAATATCTCTTTTTAATTAACTCAAGGGATACTTTAATGCGAGTGATAATTGCTGGGGCTGGAAAAGTTGGCTATATGATAGCCAAATATTTAATGATTAACAACGATGTTACTGTAATTGACAAAAATGCAGACGCAATAAAAAAAATAGAAGAAAATTTAGATGTTTTAGCAATTTGCGGAGACATAGAAAATCCCCATACTTACTTATCTGCTGATTCAGATATAGACCTTTTTATCGGTGTTACAGATTCTGATGAAGTAAATATGATTGCCGCTCTTATTATAGATAAGATAACCAAAGTTAATCAAAAAATCATAAGATTAAAAAATAGTTTTTTTGCAGATGACTTAGTCAAAGAGAGATTAGGTATTAATGATTTCGTAATTCCAGCCTTCGAAGCCGCTCAACCCTTTAAATACCTTGTAGATTTTCCACATGTAAGTAATGTAAAATCATTTGATTATACAAAAGCTCTTCTTGTATCTATAAAAATTCCCGAAGACTTTGAGACAGTTACAATATCTTCATTTATTAATAAATCAATTAATAAGATTGCAGTGGCAGGAATAGAAAGAGGTGGCGTATTTTATATTCCAACAAATGATGATATGATTAATTCAGATGACTTGATATATTTTTATGCATTTCCTGGAGCTGTTAGAGATTTGCAATTTAACATTTATAATTCAGATGAGCCACAAGAACCCATAAGAAACTGCGTTATATTTGGTGCAGATTCTTTAGGATTAGAGATAGCTAAAGTATTAATCAAAAAAGATTTAAATATACAGATAGTTGATAAAGATTTGCAAAAATGCGAAAATGCAAATTTGATTTTAAAAGATAAAGTAACCGTTACAAAAAGCACTTATGACTCTGATCATATGCTGGAAAAAGATGGTGTAGTTCCAGATTTATTTATAGTAGCTTCCGGAAATGATGAGTATAATATAACCAAATGCATGGAAGCTAAATATTATGGCATTCATAAAGTTGTCACCATAAATAACGATATTGCTTATTCAAAACTTATGAGAAATTTAAATCTTGAAGTTGTTCGAGGTGCAAAAATCAATGCATATTATTCTATTTTAGAAAAAATCAACCCTTCCGAGATAATTATTAAAAGGCAATTTTGTGGGGGAGAAGGCGTATTGATGCTTAGAAAAATACTTCCTTCCTCTAATCTTTTAGAAAAATTTCTTACTCTGCCGCCAAATATTTTAGAGAAAGGAGTTTTTTATATACAAAGAGATAATGAAATCTTTCCTTATCTTAATATAAAAAAGTTTGAAAAAAATGATATCATTGTCATATTTACCAAAACTCACAACAGCGAAGCAATCTCTAAATGGCTACATAAAAATTTATGATTAACATAAAAAGTATATTAAAATTCATCAGTGCCGTTGGCATCGTTGTTTTTACAGCTTTTTTAGTACCTGTGGGAGTTGGATATTATTATCATGAAAATATAAATAATTATTTATATGCCATTTCTGCCTTTTTGTTTTTAAATATTTTTATTTTCTTTTTATTAAAAAATTACAAAATGTCATTTGGTATAAAAGAAAGCATAATATCGGTCAATCTCATATGGCTCCTTTTAGGGATTGGCGGAGCAATACCGCTATATCTACAAACAGGAATTGATTTTTCAAGTGCATTTTTTGAAGCAATTAGTGGTTTTACGACAACAGGAGCTACTGTATATGGTGATGTTGAAATTCTTCCAAGAAGCATACTTTTACATAGAAGCCTTATGCATTGGATTGGTGGAATGGGAATTATAGTTTTAGGAGTTGGTCTTTTTCCTTTAATTAATCCAACTGGCTCTCTTAGTCTTTTCAAGGCAGAATCTACTGGCATCTCAACAGATAAAATAACACCAAAAATAAAAGATACTGCAAACAAATTATGGGGAGTGTATCTTCTTTTTACTATCACAAATATAATATGCCTTAAAATTTTTGGGATGAATTGGTTTGATGCCGTAAACCATGCTTTTGCTACCGTTTCAACAGGTGGGTTTTCAACCCAAAACGCATCTTTTGGTCACTTTGCCAATAGTGATGGCATAATGTGGACAACAATATTTTTTATGATACTTTCAGGTATGAATTTTTTAGCTCATATTAGATTTTTAGGTGGTGATTATAAAAGCTATAATTTAGAAGAAATAAAGTGGTATTTAGCTCTTTTGGGAATATTTTCAATTTTACTTACAATGTCAAATTACTATAGTTTTAACGGAGAAGTATATAAGGATTTTATGCACTCAACTTTTACCATAGTATCAATTATGACAACTACTGGTTTTGTATCGATGGATTATTCTAGTTGGAGCCATTTTTCTATTGCACTTATATTAATAGTTATGATAATAGGTGCAAGCACAGGTTCAACTGCCGGAGGAGTAAAAGTTATAAGATATATTATTTATTTTAAAAATATTTCATTAGAGATAAGAAGATCACTAAGGCCTGATTCTATTATGTCTATTTTTTTAGATGACAAACCTGTAAAAAACAATGTCATCAGTTCTATTTTTGGATTTTTTTCTCTTTATATCTTAACTATATTTTTTGTTATGCTTTACATTTATGCAAGAGGATTTGACGAAATGACAGCTATAAGTACAGCTATGACAACTGTTGGAAATGTTGGACCTGGTTTTTCACTAACTGGTCCCGCTAACAATTACGCTTTTTTTTCTTGGTATGACAAGATAATACTCTCCTTTGCTATGATAATTGGAAGATTAGAGTGTTATACTGTATTTATTTTACTTAGCAAAACTTTCTGGAAAAAATTCTAGTTTGGCAAGCAATTTTCAAATTTTTCAAAAAAAATTCCCTTACTTAGACATAGAAGAATGTATCACTTATTATTCTATATTTAATGGTCATCCAAATTTATCGCAGATGCGATTCTCTAAAAATCTTCAAACTCTCATCGAAGATGAAATATTGGATAAACTAGATGATTTAAAAAATTATTTTATTTATGATAAAGACGAAAAGAAACAAATATTACTAGAAAAAATTCTTATAAGACTCGCCATTGGGGATAGAAAAAGCTATACAGTTTATGACAAAGAAAATTTATCACAGATTAGAGGTAGAGAATTATACAAACAACTTTTTGAGCATAAAATTATAAAAAAAGAAAAAAGTAGAGAAAAACCAATAAGAGAATCCCCAAAACAATTAATAAAAAAATCTCTAAGAAGATATAAGATTCAAGATAAAATTCAATTTTGCGACAATTTTACAAGATTTTGGTTCACTTTTATTGCAAAAAAACTAAATGATTATGAAAAAATATCATTTCAAGAAATAGAACCATTTTTGGAAAAATATATCAGTCTTGAATTTGAAAATTTATCAAATGAATTCATTATTCAAAAATACAAAAATCAAGAAATACTGTCATCTGGAAGCTACTGGGATAAAGATATCGAGATAGACATTTTAACTGAAACCAAAAAACAAAAAATAGCCGGTGAAGTAAAATGGAAAAATAGCAAAATATGCAAAAATATTTTAAATAATTTACAAAATAAATGTAAAAAAGCAGATTTACAAATAGATAAATTTGTTCTTTTTTCTAAAAGTGGATATTCCAAAGAGTTAAAATCAAAAAAACATGCCAATATAGATTTTTATGAACTAAAGGACTTTGAAACCTTGTATTTATAATGGGTACCTTTAAAATTTTTACTTTATCTGCCTTTATTAAATCTTATTTTTATATATTAAATTATATAATAAATAAAATATTAATTAAAGGGGAGCTATATGGATATTTCAATTCATCGTTATGATGCAGTTATAGTTGGTGCAGGACTTGCAGGACTTGCAGCTGCAAGAGAATTAGAGAGTCGTGGTAAACATGTCTGTGTATTGACAAAATTACATCCATTAAGAAGTCACTCTGGAGCCGCACAAGGTGGGATAAATGCAGCTTTAAACAATGAAGACAGTGTAGAATCACATATTTTTGATACTATAAAAGGTAGTGATTATCTTGCAAATCAAGAGGCAGTAGAACTCATGTGCTCTAGCGCACCTGAGACTATCAGATGGGTTGAGCATATGGGCGCTGCTTTTAGCAGAGATGATCATGGAAAAATTGCACAAAGACCTTTTGGAGGGCAATCTTTCCCAAGAACTTGTTATGCAAAAGATAGAACGGGTCTTACACTTTTACAGACACTCTTTGAGCAAGCCCAAAGAGATGGAGTCGAATTTTGGGATGAGTGGTATGTTGCAGATATTATTTACAATGAAGAGAAAGAAAAAAGAACAGTAAGTGGTGTTGTAGCATACAATATAAAAACTGGCCAAAGAGGTGCTTTTTATGCAAAAGCTGTAATGTTTGCAACAGGTGGATATGCAAGAAGTTACGCAGTAAATTCAAATGCACATGCCAACACAGGAGATGGTCTCTCTATCGTAGCTAGGCACGGCATTCCGCTAAAAGATATGGAATTTGTACAATTTCATCCAACAGGATTAGCTGGGACAGGCATACTTATCAGTGAGGCAGCAAGAGGAGAAGGTGGAAAACTTTTTAACTCTTTGGGTGAGCGATTTATGGAAAAATATGCTCCTGAAAAATTAGAATTAGGACCAAGAGATTTAGTTAGTAGGTCGATTACAAAAGAGATTTTAGCAGGAAGAGGAGTTGGAAAAGATAAAAATGCAGTTTATCTTGATTTGACACATCTTGGACGCGATAAAATAATGCAAAGGCTTCCTGAACTTCGAGATTTAGCACTTACTTTTCTTGGACTTGATATGATAAAAGAACCCATCTTAATATCACCAACTGCTCATTATTCAATGGGAGGAATTCCGACTGATATACATGGCAGAGCAAGATATGACATAAATCACAATATAAAAAGTTTTTATGCCGCAGGAGAATGTGCTTGTGTGAGTGTACATGGTGCAAACAGGCTGGGAGCAAATTCACTTTTAGAAGCTGTATTTTACGGCAGACATGTAGGACAAACTATCATAAAAGATTTAGAAGAAGACAAATTTTTAACGCACAAAGAACCAGATACTAATGATGCAAAAGGTATGCAAGATGAGATAGATATGATTTTATCCTCTTGTGGAAACGAGAGAGTACCAGAACTTAGAACTGAACTTCAAAAAACAATGACAGAAAATGCAGGAGTATTTAGAACAGAAGAAAAGCTTTTAAAGCAAAGAGAAATCATAAAAGTTTTAAAGAAAAGATATGAAAATATTGCTATAGATGATAGGTCTAAAATTTTTAATACAGATCTTCAAGAAGCACTGGAACTTGGTCACATGCTTGATTTTTCAGCTTTTATTGTGAAGGGCGCAATATTTAGAAAAGAGAGTAGAGGATCACATTTTAGGGATGATTTTCCAAAAAGAGATGATGAAAACTTTTTGAATCACACTTATGGATACATGGATAAAAATGGTAGTATTAGAGTTGATTATAAACCTGTAACTATTGGAAAATATAAACCAACAGAACGAACATATTAGGAGATACAAGTGAAAAAATATGATACAAAAAAAGTGAATTTTAAGGTTTTTAGGTTTAATATAGAAACTGACCGCCTTCCTTATTATCAGAGTTATTCATTTAATGTTGCCCAGGATGAAGTAGTTCTTGACATATTAAATAAAATAAAATGGGAAAAAGATGGTTCTTTTAGTTACAGAAGAAGTTGTAGGCATGGTATTTGTGGAAGTTGTGCTATAAAGGTAAATAACAAACCTGTACTTTCGTGTAAAGAGAGAATTTTTGATTTGATTGAGACCTTTGGATATGAATTAGTATTTGAACCTCAAGATATGAAAAATGCCATAAAAGACATGGTTATTGATAAAGAAAATTTCTGGAGCAAATATATTAGTGTGAAACCATATCTTATAGCAGAGATAGAGACTCATCCAAAATCAGAATATATCATATCTAAAGAAAAAGCTGATGAGCTTGAAGAGGCAGACTACTGCATACAGTGTGGAAATTGCTTTTTTGCTTGTCCTTCTGTCCAAGCAAATGGAGATTATATTGGACCTGCTGCCTTTTTAAAAGCATTTAGATTTAATGCTGATGCAAGAGATAATGCAAGAAGAGAAAGATTGGATATCGTAAATCAAGAAGGATCTGGAGTTTGGGATTGTGTAAAATGTTATGAGTGTGCTGAGGCTTGCCCAAAAGATCTCTCGCCTATAGATAAAATAACAAAACTGCATAATCAAATATTTGAAGAAGGTATGGCAAAAGACAATGTAGCTACTCGTCATGCTGTTGGATTTAAAAGTTCTATAAAAAAACACGGATTTTTAGATGAAGGTGAGCTTGTGCGATACTCTGAGGGAAATCTTGGGGTTTTGAAACATGTGCCAGAAGCAATTCATATGTTTAAAAATGGAAAGCTTATAATGCCGTGGCAAATGCCAAAATCTGAGAAACTTGATGAAGTTGAAAAACTAATCAAAAGTTCAACAACAGTAAAATTTAAGTAAGGAAGTTTTATGGAAAATTTAAAATATGCACTTTTTGTAGGATGTACACCAAAACAAAGCACACCGGAGCTTATGCAATCAACTTTAGCAATAGCCAAAGAATTTAACATAGAACTAGTCGAACTTGTTGAAGCTACATGCTGTGGTGCTTCTCACATGCAGGATTATGATGATTTTCTCTCTTTAGTATTAAATGCGAGAAATATATGTTACGCAGAAAAAAGAGGACTCACCATAGTCACACTTTGCAATACTTGTCAATTAAATCTTGCAACTGCAAAACACCGACTAGATAATGATGAAAAATTAAAACAAAGAGTGAATGATAAACTAGGAGAAGTTGGGTTAGAATACAAAGGAACATCTCCAATAAAACATTTTTTATATGCCCTGATAGACGACTTTGGAATAGATAAAATTGCTTCGAAAGTAAAAAGGCCGCTTAAAGATATGCACATAGCTCCTTTTTATGGCTGTCACAACATAAGACCTTATGAAATTCAAAAAGACTCAAATGGAGCTGAAAATCCATATAATCCAACATCCTTAGATAGACTGATTGTTGCACTCGGTGGAAAGAGTGTTGAATATGAACATAAAAATAAATGTTGTGGCTTTCATGTGGAACTTCAAGCTCCAAAAACAGCAAATAGAATCTCAGGAAGCGCCTTATTAGATGCGATAGATAACAATGCAGATACGATGGTAACACCTTGTCCACTATGCCACTTACGATTAGATGTCCAACAAAAAAGCATAAGCAAAGAGATGGGTGAAGATATCTCTATACCAATACTTCATATGCCTCAAATGGTAGGACTTGCTCTTGGAATAAGCCCGGATAGACTAGGCATTAAACACAATATTGCAAAAGTTGATTTTGTATAAGAGAAATATTTGAAAAAATGGTTAAACTATAAGCTTTTATACCCTTAAAGTTTAACCTTTTTGATATTCACGAGGAGTTGTCGCAACAAACTGTTTAAATATCCTGTTTAAATGGCTTTGATCAAAAAAACCAAGCTCATAAGCTACTTCGGATATATCCATATCTTTTGATATGATTCAAGTTCACCAAATATAATTTCTTGAATCCCCTTACATAATAAAGAATCAATATAAATCATATGATATGTTCTAGATTGATTTTTAATTGCATTTGTGGTTCTTTATGCCATTCATCCTAAAAAGATAAAAACAACACTAAGAGATAATTTCTTTTTGCAGGACTCGGCTTTAGCGGAATATTTTTATATTTTATTTTGGAAAATATCTCTTTAATATATACTCAAGCTGTACATGTAGGGCTTATTGTAACAACTGCACCTATTTTGACGGCTGTTTTAGCTCATCTGTTTTTAAAAGATGAAAAATTTCTATTGCTGTCAAAAACTTTAGTATAAACAATATATACCCAACTTAGATTTTAATTAACAAAATATTTTAGCTATAATATATCTAAAAAAGACTAACCAATATGATTGATGAAAACTTACTGAATTCTTTAAATGCAAAAGAAAAAGAGGTCTTTAAAAAAGGTCTCAATGATTTAATAAATCAAACTTATGTCATAGAGAATGAATATAAAAAACTAAATGAATCATATGCATCTTTGCAAAATTTTATAGAGCAAATAATCGAAGTCCAACCAAATGCTCTATGGGTGATAGACGAAAAAGGGGAGCTTTTTTTACAAAATAGTGAAGCTAAAAATCTAAAACCTCTACTTCAAAAAATCCTAAAAAACAGAGATAAAAAAGAAATAAAATATAAAGACTCTTACTTCCTTATTAAAATTGCAATAAAAACAGAAAAAACCATAATAAGTGCAACTGATATAACAGAGGAGAAAAGGCAAGAAAGGCTCATATCTATGGGTCAAGTAGCAGCTCACCTTTCACATGAAATAAGAAATCCGATAGGCTCCGTTGCGCTTTTAGCCTCAACTCTCTTTAAAAAAGTAGATACAAATACTAAACCACTTGTTTTGGAAATCAGAAAATCTATCTGGAGAGTTGAGCGAATTATAAAAGCTACTTTGCTTTTTACGAAAGGCTTACATATAAACGAAGATTATTTCCCTTTAGAAAATTTAGTAGAAGATTTGGAACAATCTATTTCATATTATACTTATTCCAAAGATATAGAATTTACTCTAAACTTACCAAAGATAAGCATCAAGGGAGACTTTGAACTTTTAAGTTTAGTTTTTCAAAATTTTATCTTCAATGCCATCGATGCGATAGAAGACGGCGAACTGGAATCTGGAAAAATTGAACTATCATACGAAGAAGATGACAAAAACAACATATTCAGTATTACAGACAATGGCAAAGAAATAAAAAATGAAAATATTCTTTTTGAACCATTTAAAACCACAAAAACTAAGGGAAATGGTTTAGGTCTAGCACTTTCAGGTCAAATTATTAAGGCACATGGTGGCAAGATTGAGCTTAAAAATAATCCAAAAATGTTTCAAATAACCTTAGGAAAAAACCTTGTTTAGAAATGGTCTTTATATTTTTTATTCTGATGTAAAAAACTCCGTAAAAGACTTGATTCCCATAATTCTAGTTGTTTCTTTTTTTCAAATTGTAATAATAAAACAAATGCCAGAAAATATTTTTTCCATACTTATAGGCATTGGAATTATAGTTTTTGGACTAGCTGTTTTCATAAGAGGTCTGGAAATTGGAATTTTTCCTATTGGTGAAAATCTTGCTAATGATTTTGCAAAAAAAGGCTCTTTGTTTTGGTTATTGCTTTTTGCTTTTTTTATTGGATTTTCCACAACTATTGCCGAACCTGCTCTCATAGCAATCGCTGATAAAGCCTCTATTATAAGTGCTGGAAGAATTGATGCACTTTTCTTGAGATTAACAGTCGCATTTGCAGTCGGTTTTGCTATCTCTCTAGGAGTTCTTAGGATACTTTTAGGGCATCCTATGCACTACTATATAATCACTGGCTACATCATAGTAGTAATTATAACATTTTTTGCACCACCTCAAATCATAGGATTAGCGTATGATAGTGGAGGAGTGACCACTTCAACGGTCACAGTTCCTTTAGTTGCAGCTCTTGGCATTGGACTGGCTTCTAGTATAAAAGGTAGAAATCCGGCGATTGATGGATTTGGTTTAATCGCTTTTGCATCTTTGACACCTATGATATTTGTACAACTCTATGGGATAGTGGTATATAATTTTTTAACTCCACATGTAAGCACTAAAATAGTAACCACTATTTCAGAGGTAATTAGCGAAGAGAGTAAATTTACATTTTTAAAAATCTTAATTGACTTTTTAAATATTGCAAAAGATATCTTGCCTATACTTTTAGTCATCGGTTTTTTTCAGTATATAATCATCAAAAAACCAATACCACATCTACCAAAAGTAAGTAGTGGTATTTTTTTGGTAGCTGTTGGGCTATATGCATTTATATTGGGCTTAGAACTTGGTCTTTTTCCAATAGGCGAAAATTTGGCCTTGTCTTTAACTAGGATGAAAAATGTATGGTTTATATATCTCTTTGGTTTTTTAATAGGATTTTCAACAACTATGGCAGAACCAGCCCTTATCGCAATAGCTTCGAAAGTAAATGAGATAAGCGAAGGAAATATAAATGGCAAAATTTTGAGAATTTCAGTTGCATTTGGAGTTGCCATTGGTATCTCGCTTGGGGCATACAGAATAGTTCAAGGAGATCCGATTCTTTACTATATCATAACTGGTTATATCTTGGTAATCATAATGACATATTTTGCACCAAAATATATAATTCCTATCGCTTATGATAGTGGAGGAGTTACCACATCAACTGTCACTGTGCCACTAGTCGCTGCTTTAGGTTTAGGGTTAGCCCAAA
>CAZYTB010000084.1:0-10644 GCA_964650375.1 uncultured Campylobacterales bacterium
TAAAGAACAAAACTGCATCAAACCGACCAAAAGACAAACTAGATTTAGTCCAACTTAAAGAATTAGCTAAGATTTTAAAATAAAAAACTAGGTTAATCACTTTCTTATATAGTCAGATATATTTTCTGTTAATCCGTACTCTTTGTATTTGTTTCCATCTAGTAAAACCTGTGCTACCAATCCTTTATCTGTGTTGAAAACTAGAGGGGCTATAAAGTTTATGACTGAAGTTTCTATCGGCTTTGAGATAATCATTGTATTTAAAACCATTGTGTTTGAATCTTCTTTTAATTCTAGTAAATTTTTAAAATATTCCGGTACTTCAAAATCATAATCCCTTAGCAAGAAAGGATTAATTAGCATAAATATATTTTCATCTTCACAACTTTTTAATTTCATAAAAAAATTATCCACTTTCTCCAAATCTACTTCCTTTATCTGCTCAAATCCTAAAATTGGCGCTTTTATGTTGAATGTCATAAATTTCCTTGTTTGTTATTTTTATAATTGTAACAAGTTACTGATAATATATCGACAAATTTTAAAAAAATTAGACTTTTATTTTTTGATAACAATAAAAAGGATACAATACCCTTCTAAAATACAAAGGAATATTTCTATGAAAATTTTTAAAGTTTTAATGATTACAATATTTTTGCTTTTAATCACTGGTTGCTCTACTAAAGAGAAAACTGCTATTTATAACAAACCAGCACTTTATTGGTACGGTAAAATTATAAAAAATATAAAAAGTCAGGATTTGGAAAAAGCGGACAATGATTTTACTTCTCTTTCCAGTGAACATGTAGAGTCTCCATTGCTTCCAACTAGTATGTTAATTCTTGCAAATGCCCACATGGAAAATGAAGAGTACATACTCGCTAATTTTTATCTTGACGAGTATATAAAAAGATATGGTAATAGAAAAAATAGTGAATATGCAAAATTTTTGAAAATAAAAGCAAATTTTGATTCATTCTCAGAACCAAATAGAAACCAACAACTCTTGCTTGATACAATTGCTAGTACAAAAAAGTTCATACAAGAGTATCCAAACTCGCAGTTTCGCCCAATGGTTAATACAATTTTAGTAAAATTGAGACTTGCAAAGCTTCAGACTATGGAAGAGATAGCAAGCCTTTATAAAAGAGTCGATAAACCAAAAGCTAGTAAGATATATGAAAAAAGAATTAAAGCTTCATCTTTAAGTGATGCAAATATGATAAAGCCTCATGTGCCTTGGTACAGAGCTCTTTTTGAATAAAATAAAAATATATACAATATATAATTATCTACAGGAGATATAATGCAACTAAATAACTATACACAATTTCCTACAACTTTACCTATAATAGTAGAAGACAATCTTTTTTTATATCCTTTTATGATTTCTCCGATTTTTATATCTGATGAGGAAAATATAGAAGCCGTAAATGATGCTCTACACAATAATACATTGATTATGGTGTGTTCTGCAAAAACAGAAGAAGAGGGTGGACGGGATTTTACTGGTATATACCATGCGGGTGTGATAGGTTCTATCATGAGAAAAGTTGAGCTTCCGGATGGAAGAATTAAGATTCTTTTTCAAGGCATGTTAAAAGGAAAGATAGTCGAAGAAATTGGCACAAAACCTTTAAGAGCTATCGTAGATGTGATAAAGTCGATTGAGTCAAAAACTCAAACAAGTGAAGCAACTCTTGCAATTTTGAAAGAAAAAATTCATACTCTAGCTAGAATCAGCAATTATTTTCCACCAGATTTATTAAAAACTATAGAAGATAACAATGAAGTTCATAGAGTATGTGATCTGGTTGCAAGCAGCATGAGGCTTAAAAAAGAGCAAGCTTATGAGTTATTTACGATAGAAAATGATGAAGAAAAACTTTTGAAGTTGATGGAATTTTTACTAGCAGAGATAGAAGCTAGCAAACTTCAAAAAGAGATAAAAACAAAAACACATTCACAAATTGATAAAGTCAATAAAGAATACTTTTTAAAAGAGCAATTAAAACAAATACAAAAAGAACTAGGAACTGACAATCAAAGAGATGAAGAGATTGAAGAGTACAGACAAAAACTGGAAGCCAAGAAAAAATATATGGGCGAAGATGCTTATAAAGAAGTTTCAAAGCAGATAGATAAGCTCTCAAGAATGCATCCAGATTCAAGTGATGCTAGTATGATACAAAGCTATCTTGATTGGGCGATTGAGATACCGTTTGAAAAATTATCAAAGAAAAAACTGGATATATTGGATGTCAGGGTTCAGTTAGATAAAGATCACTATTCTTTAAGTAAACCAAAAGACAGAATTGAAGAGTATTTTGCTGTTCGCGAATTACTGGATAAGAGAGGCATAAAAGATAAAAACGCAAAAGGTGCAATTCTATGTTTTGCAGGACCTCCGGGTGTTGGTAAAACTTCGCTGGCAAACTCAATAGCAACGGCACTAAAGCGAGAACTTATCCGAATTGCTCTTGGTGGACTTGAGGATGTAAATGAACTCAGAGGCCATAGAAGAACATATATAGGCGCGATGCCAGGGCGAATTGTACAAGGAATTATCGAAGCTGGTCAGATGAATCCCGTTGTTGTTTTAGATGAAATCGATAAAGTAGCTAGAAGTTACAGAGGTGATCCTACTGCTGTTTTACTTGAGATATTGGATCCTGAACAAAACAATAAATTTAGGGATTATTATCTAAATTTTAATATGGATTTGAGTAAAGTTATATTTATCGCCACTGCAAATGATATAAGCTCAATCCCAGCAGCACTTCGTGATAGGATGGAATTTATATTTTTAAATTCTTATACTCCTCAAGAGAAGTATCAGATAGCTAAGAAATATTTATTGCCTCAAGAATTGAAAAAACATGGATTGAAAAATAGTGAGATATTGGTAACAAAGGCAACATTAGAGCTCATAATTGCAAACTATACTAGAGAATCTGGCGTGCGAAATCTAAGAAGAAGATTAGCTGAAATACTTCGAAAATGTGCAAAACAATTGCTAATAGATCCTTCGATTATAAAAATCACCATAAATCAAAAAAATATAAAAGATTACCTCGAAAAAACTGTTTTTGAGATTGAAGAAAAAGACAAAGAAGATTTAATTGGTCAAGTAAACGGACTTGCATGGACAAGTGTTGGTGGAGATGTTTTAAAAATTGAAGCAATAAAAATACAAGGCAAAGGAGCTTTACAACTTACAGGTTCACTTGGTGATGTGATGAAAGAATCAGCCAGAATTGCACAAAGTGTAGTAAAAGTTTTGATAGATAATGATAAACTGGACATTCCACTTGATATAATTCCAAAATCCCTAAAAGATAAAGATGAAAATACCACAAAAATAGTTCCAAGTGATGTTTATAGAAGATTTGATTTGCATATACATGTACCTGAAGGCGCCACTCCAAAAGATGGACCAAGTGCTGGAGTTACTATGGCTACCGCGATTGCATCTATATTATCAAATAAAAAAGTAAAAAGCGATGTGGCTATGACCGGTGAGCTTACTCTTAGTGGAAAGGTATTGCCAATTGGTGGGTTAAAAGAAAAATTGATAGCGGCTTTTAAAGCTAAGATTAAAACTGTATTGATTCCAAAGAAAAATTATGAGCGAGATTTGGATGATATACCTGAAGAAGTAAAATCCAAGATGGAATTTATCCCAGTAACTAGGATAGAGGAAGTTTTAAAACAAGCACTTGTTTAATAGGTGCTTGTTTATTTAATTATTTACTGAGTTAATAAATCAAATGGAGTTGCAACAACTTTTCTTGTGTTAACAACATACGGAATAAGTGCAGCTGCTCTTGCTCTTTTGATAGCTAATTCTACCATTTCTTGATGCATTTTACAGTTGCCCGTTAGACGACGAGGCATAATTTTATATCTCTCAGACAAAGAGTGTTTAAATATCTTTGTGTCTTTGTAATCCATAAATTCAATCTTAGCTTCACAATATTTACAATATTTTCTTGCGTATTTTCTTTTTTCTGCCATTTTTAATCCTTTTTCATCTTATGTCTTCTTTTTCTTGAGCTTTACTCAAGGAAAATTCATCTCACTGAAGCTTCACTTTTTGTGAGAATTATATTTGCTAGAACGGTATCTCATCTTCATCGATATCGATGTCTGGAATTGCGTTGTCACTTTGTTTTGGAGTATTTTGTTTGTAATTTTTTTGTTCATTGTTATGGTTAGGTTGCTCAGTTTGGTTTTGGTTGTAATCACTTTCATTTGAACTTGAGCTTTTACTATCTAACATTTGCATATTATCAACAACAATAGAGTGTTTACTTCTTTTTCCACCATTTTGGTCTGTCCATTGATCTAGCTTCAATCTTCCTTCAACTAAGATTTTCTTACCCCGTTTTAGGTATTGGTTTGCTACTTCTGCGGTTCTTCCAAAAAAAGTTATATCTACAAAACAAACTTCTTCGCTCAAACTTCCATCTTGCTTTTTAAATTTTCTATTAGTTGCGATGCCAGTTGTGCAAACAGCACCACCACTTGGCAAATATCTAAGTTCTGGATCTCTTGTTAAATTACCTACTAAAATTACTCTATTGTACATCGTGACTCCTTTGCCTAGTTTTGCGTAGTTTTGCTTATTTCTTTCACTGACACAACTTCATCTGACATAAGGTCTTGTGTCGTTATCTCTTTTGGAGGCTCTTGCTCTAAAGTTTCTTCTATAGCAACTTCTGCAACAGCAGGAACTTCAGGTATTACTTCTTTAACTACTTTTGGTGTGAATTTTTCTACTTGTTTATTCCAGTGTTTTAGTTCTTTTTGATTTTCATATTTAACAGTCATAAATCTGATGAATTCTTCAGTAATACGAATTAGTCGCTCTACTTCTAAAATAGCAGTTGTCGGAGCTGTGAAATAAAATACGCAGTAGTATCCTCTGTCATTTTTTTCGATTGGATATGCAAGTCTTCTTGTTTTCATATCTTGTATTGCCGCGATTTGGGCACCATTTTTCTCTAAAACTTCTTTTATGAAGTTTATCTTTGCCAAAGTCTCTTCTTCTGTAAGAGTAGGCTTTAGTACGCTTAGCAACTCATAATGTCGCATTGTTTCTCCTTGTGGATTTCACTCATTATCTGAGTAAGGATGTTTATTTTAAACTATATAAAAATAGTTCAAGGACGCGATTATACTATAGATAAGTTTGAAGTTTTATTAATGTTGAAAGAAGTAGAGAATTTTTATCGATATTTTGCATTTTTTTTAGTTTTAGTTCGTTTGTTAAAAGTAAATCAAAAATGTCTTTATAAGTTTTAAGGCTAATAATCATGCTAAGCTTTGATCGCTCCTGTGCAATTTGCGGCGGAAGAGGGTAGCCTAGTATGGCTTTTGCGTCAAATCTTCCGTTTATTTTTATGTAAGTGTGGAATAAAAAAAGTTGAGATAAGTATGATTCTATCGCGTTTATAATTCTTATTTCATCTGCGCTTCCTAATTCCATCAATTGACTAAACGACTCTTTTATATCTTTTTTTTGAAGTAATTCCAATATAAACTTATCTATACCAACCGTGCCTAATCCATATATTAATTCATCAATATCTGAAATCTCTATCTCTTTATCCAAAATTTTAAGTTTCTCAAAATCATTGACACATAAAGAAATATCTTCGTTTTGCAATTGATATAGATGAGAGAGAGCATACTTGCTAATGTTCAGATTTAGCTCTTTTGCTACAGTATCAAGTAAAAATATAGCTTCACCTTGATTTGGTTTAAAAAACCTGACAAAATTTGCATTCTTTTTTACTGTAAAAGATTTTGCTATATTTCTAGCTTTTGCATCATCTCCAAAATATTGGTATATAAGATAATTATTTGCGTTTTTAAAAGATAAATCAACCAAAATATCCAGCTCTTTTTTAGCTATTACTTTGTCTGTTTTGATTATGAGTATATTTCTATCTCCAAAAAGTGAAGATTGGGAGAGAAAATTTTTAGCAGCACTAAGATTATACTCATCATAATGAAGAAGCAATTTTTCTTCAGGCAATACACCTAACTTACTGATAGTTTTTTTTGTAAAATAATTGTTTTGGTAAAACTCGGCACCGTGAAATAGTATAGATTTTGGCAGTTGGGAGCTTTTTAAAATATTTTCAAATTCTCTTTTATACATCTCTTTCTATCACTTTCGCATAGATTCTAGCACTCACAATATCGGCTTCTACAATTTTAACTATGATTTTTTCAAAAAGCTCTACACTTTCATCTAACAAAAAGAGTCTAGCACCTTTTATCTTATCATCTAATTTAGCTGTGATGTTTTTGTCTGAATTAGAAACAATTGCTCTAAAATCTTCTCCTACATGTAGAGCCGCCCATCTCGCAAACTTTCTATCCATATAATCCCAAGCAACTTTAGCACTTTCTCGCTCAAGCTCACTAATTTGCTCGCAAAGCGAAGAGATACCTTCCAATAAAAAGTTAAATCGTTTTTTATCGTAATTCATATTTGCCTTAAGAAGACGATGTAAAATTAAATCACTATATCTTCTAATCGGTGATGTAAAATGTGTGTAAGAGTCAAATCCTAATCCAAAATGTCCTCTATTTTCCGGCTCATATTTTGCTTTTTTTTGAGATCTTATTATGAGTTTATCAACTTCTTTTCTTATGTCAAGGGTGTGAGCTTTTTCTTGTATCTCTTTTATCATTTTAGGCGTATCCGGTGAATAATCCACATCTATACCGATTAGTGCTAAATCATCAAGTAAAGTTTGAAGTTTGTCGATAGAAGGGTCATCATGAGTTCTAAATATCCCATAAGCTATTTTTTTAGATGCTGCTTTGTTGGCTAAAAGCATACAATCTTCTATAAGTTGATGAGATTCAGTTTCACTCTCTTCTCGTGTTGATATTAAATTTTGATTTTCATCAAGATTCATCCTGATTTCGCTTGAGCTAAAATCAAATCCATCTTTTAGTCTGTTTTTTCTTAAACCCCTGGTTACCTTACTCAGTGGAAGCAAAAACTCCAATATTTCTTTATCTGTCTCATCTGTGTTAGAGTAATCTTTTTGCAAAAACAGATCAATTTCGTCATAAGTGTATCTTTTTTTTGAGTTGATAATCGTTTTTATCAGTTCTTCTTTGATAGGCTTGAGAGTTTTTTTGTCCAAAGTTATCTTAAAGGTAAAAGCTAACCTGTCAACGCTTGGTTTCAAAGAGCATATATTTTCACTTAAGACTCTAGGAAGCATCGGTATTGACTTGTGTGGAAAATATATAGAAAACCCTCTTTTTTTTGCTTCTTTGTCAATATGCCCCATCTCATATACATATTCACTCACATCTGCAATCGCTACATACAATATATAAGCATCAGCATCAAAGTAAATCGCATCATCAAAATCTTTAGCATCAACTGGGTCAATTGTACAAAAAGGAAGATGCGTCAAATCAACCCTATCTGAATATAAAGATTTATCTACAAAAGTTCCATGACTTTTTGCTTCAAGTTCACTTTCTTTTGTAAAAAATTCTTCTTTTTCAAATAATGCAAGTGAAATCTTTTCATCAACTTTTGGATCATCTAAAACGCCAAGAACTTCAACTATATTGCCCGTTTCATTGTCAATTTTTAAAACCATGTTTAAAGGTAGTTGCTTTAAAGATTTTTGGGAGGCAGTTATATCGCAAGTCAAGGCTGTGCTGATATTTATCCCAACGATTCTATTGTGCTGGATTTTGGTGAAGACTATGCTAGTGATATGAGCTCTGTTTAATACTAGAAGGACTTTTGCTTTTGCCCTTGATCTTGTTTTTGTAAAGACTCTTTTTGCGAGTACTATATCTCCTTTGTTTGCACCCATCAAGTTTGTTGACTCGACTAGCAAATCTTTACTCTTATCACCAAAAACATTCATAAAACCTGTACCGCTTGAGGCTATGTCGATAGTGCCAATTTTATATTTAGGATTTAATTTGTAAGTATCATTAAGTTTTTTTAAGGCTTTTAATCTAATTAAATTATTGACAAGAGGCTTAAAGTCTGGCGGAATCTCTCCTTCTTTCACTCCTCCACTAAGAGCTTGGAGAAATTCTTTCAAATTTCAAGTTTCTCTAATGCGGCTTTATATAATTCTGGTTTCATGTCATATTCTTTTATAAATTTAAATGAATTTTCCACTTGGTATTCTTTTAAAGTTCCAAAAATATTTACAGAATTTTTTACTACATGTAGAGCTTTTGCAAATTCTTGGATGTGTTCACTTGCAAGATATGGGTTGTTTGAAAACTCTATAGATTCTATAAGTTCGGTTTCTAAATTCCATTGTTCAAATATTTTTGCAGTTACCTCCTCATTTGTGAAGCCAGTCATCTCTCTTTCTAAGTTGGATAAGCCAGTCAGAGTGCCATCTTCTTTTAACGCATTTTTAAATTCTTTATTTTTATCTTGCTCTATCAGTTCATGTGCAGTTATCAGTTTTCCAACCTCCATCATAAATGAGGCAGGCTGCAAAACATCGAGCATAGATCTGTTTACTCTACTGTACCATTTAAACATAATAACACTTTGGATAGTGCTGATATCTAAAAATTTGTGTTTATCTATGCTATAAGGCTCCAAATTTATTTTTATGTTATCTTTTATCGCACTTGATAATGCAAAACCTCTGATAGTTGCCATTCCAAAAAGAGATATTGCGTGAGCAACACTTTTTATCTCTTTGCTAAATCCATAAAGAGGTGAGTTGGCAGATTTTAGTATATTTGCTGTGAGCATTGGGTCTCTTTGTACCACTTTAACCAAATCTTGCATAGAACTATTTTTATCTGAACAAATTCTTTGTATCATCATAACTGTGTCGTCGAGAGGAGGAAGTGCTTTAATCTTTTTTAATATTCCACTATTCATCATGTGCCTTTTGAAAAAAATATGAACAATTCTACTATGTTGTATATTATAGTTTGCTAAAGGCTTAATAAAGTGGTATTATTCAGCTGTATAATTATTTTTAGGAGGGTATAAGTGGATGATTATTGTAAACAAATATCTGTACTTTATGTAGAAGATGAAGATATTATCAGAGAAGGATACAGTAAAACACTAAGGCGATATTCCAAAGAACTTTATACAGCTTCCAATGGAATTGATGGTTTAGAGATTTACAAAAAATACTCACCAGACATCGTCATAACAGATATCAGAATGCCAAAAAAAAATGGTGTAGAGATGGCGCAAGAGATACTTGATATAAATCCTGAACAAATTATTATATTTACAACCGCACATACTGAATCAAATTTCACTCTTAAAGCACTAGATATGCAAGTGGAAGGATATATACTCAAACCAGTTGATAAAAAAAAGCTTGTGTCCAGGTTGGAATATATCGCTAAAAATATAATTACCAGTAGAGAAAATATTAAAAATCAAAATATTATACAAAGTATTTTAAATAACCAATCAAATATTTTAATTTTAACTAATTTTGAAACTATAGAATTTGCATCAAAATCTTTTTTCCAGCTGCTAGATATAAAAAGTAAAGATCATTTTTTTGAAAAATATAAAAATTTTTTAGATATTTTTATTCCTTGCGAAGAATGTCTTACTGCAAGTACAAAAGAAAATTTTCTATATAATTATAAAAATAATCCAAATGAAGAAAAAATTGTTTCCATACTCGGAAACAAAGGCTTTAAACTATATCAGTTAAAAATAGATACAGTCTCTTTTGATGAAGATATTTTATATGCTGTTTCACTTACAGATATCACTTCTTTGCAAGAAGAAAAAATAAAAGCTAAGCATGAGGCTACGCATGATGGACTGACAGGTGCTTATAATAGATTAAAATTTGATAGAATTTTCGAAGCTGAATACCAAAGAGCTTTGAGATACAAAAGACCTTTTTGTCTTGCAATTTTAGATATAGATTATTTTAAAAATATAAATGATTCATTTGGGCATCTAGTAGGCGATAAAATTTTGAAAAATTTGTCCGATTACTGCTTAGAAAATATAAGAGAAACAGATATTTTTGCAAGATGGGGTGGAGAAGAATTTACTGTTCTTATGGGGGAAACAGATTTAGATAAAGCCAAAAATGTTTGTGAAAAATTAAGAATTGGTTTAGAAAATTTAAATCTGCCAAATCTACCAAAAATTACAATAAGCATAGGTCTGTCTCAAATGAGATTTGATGAAAAAAAAGAGACTTTTTTTGTAAGGGCTGATGATGCACTGTATGAAGCAAAGCAGAGTGGAAGAAATAAGGTGGTAACTTGTGAATAAAATACTTTTTTTGGTTTTAATTGTTGTGAATATATACGCAACAAATATTTTGATTTTAAATTCCTATGAAAATAATTTTAGCTGGACAGAAATTCAAAATGATGCAATTGTTGATGGTCTAAAACAAGATAAGTCAAAAAAAATCAACTATTATATAGAATTTATGGATACAAAAATCCTTAGACTCACTCAAAAGAGGGAAAATAATCTATTGAACTATTACAATAATAAGTATAAAAATATATCATTTGGCATAATAGCAACAACGGATGACAATGCTTTAAATTTTGTTAGAAAATTTAAAAAAAAGAAAATATTTAAAAATGCGAAAGTATTTTTCTCCGGTGTGA
>CAZYTB010000085.1:0-10515 GCA_964650375.1 uncultured Campylobacterales bacterium
CTTTTAGAGTGCATTTTGCTAATGAAATTCTAAAACAAAACTAGGTACAATTTCTAATACATAAGTAAGGATAGAACTTTGACTAAAAGAAAGCCCGAATGGCTACATAAAAAACTATTATTTTCGCAAAAGAAAGATGTGGAGCAAAAATTAAAAAGTATAGGTATCCATACTGTTTGTCAAGAGGCAATGTGTCCAAATATCTCTGAGTGTTTTTCTAAAAAAAATGCTACATTTATGATTTTGGGTGATACATGTACCAGAAAATGTACTTTTTGCAATGTCAATAAGGGAAAACCAAATGAGCTGGACTTGGAAGAACCTCAAAAAGTAGCCGATGCCGTGAAAGCTCTTGGTCTTCGACATGTTGTTATCACTAGCGTAACAAGGGATGATTTGAGTGACGGTGGAGCAGAGATTTTTAAGCAGTGTGTAGAAGCTATCAAGAAGATGGATGAGAACATCACGGTTGAGCTTTTGATACCTGATTTGAAAAACAATACAAAAGCACTTGAAGTTGTGGCAAATTGTGGAGCCGAGATTATTGGACACAATATGGAAACGGTTCCGAGGCTTTATGAAGTTAGAAGAGGGGCACATTATGGTCGCTCGTTGGAAGTTTTGAAGATGCTTAAAAGCTTAAATCCAAAAGTGAAAACCAAAAGTGCGTTGATGCTTGGTCTTGGAGAAAGGGAAGATGAACTTAAAAAAGTTTTACAAGATTTGCTTGATGTTGATTGCACCTTGCTTACGATGGGACAATATCTAGCTCCTAGCAAAGCACATGTAAGCGTGAAAGAGTATATAAGACCGGAAAAGTTTGAAGAGTATGGTGAGATGGCAAAAGAGATGGGATTTGAATTTGTAAAAAGTTCGCCTTACACCAGAAGTTCATACATGGCTCACGAATATTTTGAAGGAAAAAAATGAGATTACAGAGCGTAGCTCGTGCTTTAGTCGCGAGGAATTTTTACGGAATTAACTTCCGTAAAAAGGGGACAGTAAAATGAAATTTGATGTTGTAGTGATTGGCGGTGGACCTGCCGGTGAGAGATGCTCTGCTGCTTTGGCAAAGGCTGGCAAAAAAGTTTGTTTAGTTGAAAAAGATGAAAACCATATAGGAGGAACCTGTTTAAATGAGGGTTGTATCCCTGCAAAACTTTATCTTGAAAGCGTTAGTTTTCTTGGCAAGAGAGCATACCTGCAAAGTTGCGGGCTAAACATGCAAGATGTTTCATTTAGTATGTCTGCTTTGAAAAATAAAAAAGAAGAGATGCTAGGACAGATAAAAAAAGGCGCGATTTCCAATGTAAAAAAAGCGGGAGTGGAGAGCATTTTCGGAACAGCTTCGTTTGTGGACGAAAATTCTATAATCGTAAATGAGCAAATCATCCAAGCCGATAAATTTGTTGTGGCAACGGGATCTATTCATAGACCGCATCCACTGCTAAAAGTTGATAAAAAACAGATAATCTCAAGTGATGAAGTGTTTGAATTGGAAAAAATTCCAAGCTCTATTTTGGTTGTAGGCGGCGGTGCTATCGGATGTGAATTTGCTACATTTTTTAATTCGCTTGGATCTAGTGTTCATATAGCTGAATTTACTCCAAATCTTGTTCCTGCCGAAGATGAAGATGTTGCAAAAACATTAAAAAGAGAGTTGGAGCGAAAAGGCATAAAAGTAACTTTGAGTGCAAGCGTAACAAGTTATGTTAAAAATAAAAACAGTGTGAGTATAAAGATGGATACTCCTAAAGGCGAAGTTGAAGAGAGTTATGAGCTAATCCTGGTTTCCATCGGTAGAGCTCCAAATACTGCAAATCTTGGACTTGAAAAAGCGGGAGTAAAGAGTGAGCGAGGATTTGTAACGATAGATGAAAACTTAAAAACCTCAAATCCAAATATTTATGCAATCGGCGATGTAATTCCAACACCAGCTTTAGCACATGTAGCTTACAATGAAGCTAAAGTTGTGGCAAACAATATATTTAGCGAAAAACAAATCAAACCTTCAAAAATAATCCCATTTGTGACTTTTTGTCAGCCACAAGTTGCAAGTGTTGGTCTAAATGAAAAAACTCTAAAAGAGCAAAACAGAGATCATGAAGTTTTAAAACATTTCTTCAAATCAAATTCAAAAGCAAAGATAAAAGGTGATGATGGCGGATTTATAAAGTTATTATGTGAAAAAAAGAGTGGTGTAATACTTGGTGGAGCGATGATAGGAAACGACACAACAGAACTAATCCACGAACTCCTAATCGCAATAAATGCAAAATTAACAAAAGAAGACTTAAAAGATATGATTTTTGCTCATCCAACACTTTCTGAATCTTTGTGGAGTATGTTGCAGTAGTTGTTTATTTAGCAACTACAAAAATATCATATTTTTCCATTTTTGATTTTAGTGTATTTCTAGATACTCCCATATACTTGGCTAATTGGGAAATATTTTGGCATCTTTTTAGAAGCTCTGTTAAGATGCCTTTTTCAATATCTTCAAAGATATTTTTTGAATTTTCTACACCATAAATTTTTACTAAATTTTTACATATATCTTCTATGGCTGTTTTTGAGTTTTGATTGGTGGAGTGCACTATTATTTTTATATCATCTAAGGCAATTTTATCATGTCTAGCACTAAGTGTTGCTTTGTAGATAGTGTTTTTGAGTTCTCTTATATTTCCGGTAAAATCATAATTTTCTAAAAATTCTACAGCATCTTCGTTAATAGAGTTAATTTTAGAGTTTAATTCTGCATTAGCGAGTTTTATAAAATGAAATATCAAATCTTTTATATCTTTCCTTCTTTCGCTTAAATTTGACAACTCAATTTCAAGCATAGATATTCTATGGTATAAATCATTTCTGAAAAGTTTTCGCTCCACTAATTCTTTTGGGTTGGTTAAAGAGGAGCAAATAACCCTACCTCTAAATTCTCTCTCTTGTAATTCTCCTAAGGGTGTAAAAGTTTTAAGTTCTAAAAATCGCAATAGTTTGCTTTGCATCTCTTGTTTTAGCTCAGAAATTTCATCTAAAAGTAAAGTTCCATCTCCAACTGAGCCTGCATATCCTATTTTGTTACTATGCCCATAAAAAATACTTTCAAACATACCATCTGGAATGGTAGCACAATTTATTGCCACGAAAGGACAAGAGGATCTTGATGAATTTTGATGGATAAGTCTAGAAACCAACTCTTTTCCAGTTCCTGTTTCTCCAAAAATAGATACAGTTATATCAGATTTTGCTGCAATTCCAATTTTACTGTAAGTATCTTTCATGGTTTCAAAGGAACCTATGAATTCTTCGTTATTGTTTTTTAGAAAAAGAGGTTTCTCTTTTTTATCAGGTTTTTCATATTTTTTCACGATTTCTAGTATATCATTTGTACTAAATGGTTTTTCTATGATATCTATAATTCCAGATTTAGAAGCACTTATTAGATTCGAAGGAGTAGTGTAGGCAGTTATTAAAATGGTCGGGATTTGATATGAGGCACTTTTTATTTTTTCTAAAACATCGATGCCAGTTAGTGAGTTTTCTAGCATCATGTCAAGAATAATCAAATCTATATCAAAAACATCAATACCCTCTATAAGATCTTCCTCACTCCCACTAAAACCGTAACATGTATGTCCTTTTTTTGATAACATTTTTTCTACAGCATATCTGATATCAACTTGGTCATCAATTATCGCTATATTCACTTTGCGCTTCTCCTTGCGGTAAATTTATCATAAAAGTAGTTTTTTTATCATTTGAGTCTATAACAATCGAGCCCCCATAAAGATACACTATCTTATATACAATATAAAGACCCATTCCACTACCATCTTTTTTTGTCGTAAAAAATGGTTTGTGGATTTTTTTTACAATTTCTTTGTCTATGTCTTTTCCTGTATTGCTAACAAGAAGAGAGATATTTTTATTTTCTTTGTGACACTCTATCTCTATTTGCCCGCCAACTTCACAAGCTTCTATCGCATTTGAGAGTAAATTTGTCAATATGGAGTTAAATTCTAACTCTGCCATATAAAGACTTATAAAGCCATCTATATTTTTTGAGAGTTTTATATCTTTTTCTTCAAATTTTTGAGAAAAGAAAAACAGTATATTTTCAATTTTATCTTTAATATTAATTTCAACTGACAGCTTTTTATCTACTGGTCTGCCACTTTTTAAAAAGTTTTTAACAAGGTTATTGATTTTGAAAATTATACTTAAAATTCTTTGTTTATCTTCA
Source organism: uncultured Campylobacterales bacterium (assembly GCA_964650375.1). GTDB lineage: Bacteria > Campylobacterota > Campylobacteria > Campylobacterales > Sulfurospirillaceae > JAADIZ01. Next base: position 4,247 of record CAZYTB010000085.1, read on the forward strand.
TAGTCAAGTTCTTCTTGTTCTAATAATAGCTTGATAGGTTGTAGATGATTTTTTATCTCATGAACTACTTCGGAAGATATTTCTCCAACTATTTCAAAAGAATTTTTGAAGAGTTCTTTTTCTTCTAGTCTTTTTATGGAGGTTATATTGGAAAAAGATAATGCTAACTCATCAGATATATTTTTCATATTTACATGTAGATGTAAAATATTTCCATTTTCATTTGGCACTTCCAATACAAAACTTTCAGTATTTTTCAATATTTTATCCTTTATAGTTTTTAGCACTTCTTTGCTCAGAGTTTTTTGGTTAATGATTAAATTTTTCAATTTATTTGTATTGTGAAATTTTATTTTTAAATTTTTATCACAGATGATTACTAACTCATCTAAATTTTCTAAAATATCATAATAAAATATTTTCATATTTTGTTCACTGGCAATCATTTCTTTTATCTTTTTGAGCATATTGTTTTGCACGATAGAGAGTTCAGTTATTTCATCTTTCTCAAGACTTTTTTTATAAATTACTTTATCCCATTCTTTGTTTTCAATCATTTTTGCATTATACGATAAGAGTTCTAGCCTTCCTACAATTCTAACAGACATTAAGTAACCAATGAAAATTGATATAAGAACTGCTACTATCATGGCAAGCAAAAGTTGGTTTTTAATGTCTCGTATTAATACATTTAAAAATCCAGACTCTTTATCTATGACAAAATAACCAAATACAATATCTTCACTTTCTAAAGGCATAACAAGTAAATTTTTATCAGATTTATCATAGTTCATTTTTGAATCAACCGGATATTTTATGGGTTCACTTGATGCTATAACTTTATAGTTTTGATTTACAAAGGTTGCATTTTTAATTAAATCTATCTTTTTTAAAGAGTTCATTATTTTAAAAATATTCCAATAATTTTCCTCAAGTAAATTTTTTAATACGATAGCTTCATTGACTTTAACTAAATTTTCTATTGAGTTTTCGATGATGTAGTCAGTTTTTTTTAAAACCGTATCTTTTATAACCAAAGCAACCCCAAAAGAAAACAATAAAATAATAAAAAAGATAGTAAGAGCTATTTTTGTCCTCATTCTGATAGACAATATTTTATTTATAAATGGGTATTTCATTTTTTAGAGTTTAAAAAGAATTTTATTTTCTCTATTCTTGCATAAGATAGATTATTTGGTTTGATAAAGCCATCAATTGCCATAGCATATAAGATACTTTGTCCGCTCTTATCTTTATTCATTCCTATTAAAGCTTTTTGGAGTTCATTTTTTATTTTTTGTGATACTTTTTTACTAATAACAAAAGGAGTAATTGGAAATGGACCAAATTTTTGCACTATTTTTAGTTTACTGGCAGATTTTGGATGATTTCTTAAAAATGCACCATAAATTACGCTATCAACACTAGCCCCCTGTACATAATTATTTAGTACTGCTTCTATTGATTCTCCGTGGTCATAAGTGTAAATAACTCTTTTAAAGAAATGATTGTCACTATATCCCTTTTTGATTATTTCATATCTTGGTACTAATGAGCCTGAGTTTGATTCAGGATCACTCATGGCAAATACTCTGCCTTTAAAATCATCTATCTTGTTGTATTTTGTTTCTTTTTTGGCAATTACTAGTGAATAATAATATGGCTTATGTTCAATTGTGGGTAAAGCTAAAAGTTCTATTTTTTTTGATGGTTGAAGGTCAACATAAGTAGCACCACAAATGTATGCTACATTTACATTGTCCTCTAAAATCAAATGTCTCATGATGGAGTAGCTTCTAGCGAATTTGATTTTTATATCAAGATGAGTCTTTTTTTTCAAATAAGATTTAAACTTTATAATAGTAGAAATATCATCTTTTAGAGCAACTCCAGTGATGCCTAAAACAATTTTTTGCTCAGCTTTCAGACTCAAAGAGAGAAAAATTAATAGAAAAATGGTCATTTTTTGAAACTTGCTGGTCAATTTTTGAACATTTAAAAACATACTTTTATTTTTTACCTTTCAAATAGCCATATAATGGGATATTTATATATTTTACCATATATTTGATTTTATGCAGTATATCCTTGTAAAATTTTACATGTCGTAAATATGGCATTATTTTATCACAAGGAGATAATATGCAAGAGAAACAAAACTCTAGAAGAGGCTTTTTAAAAGCCGCTGCTGGAATTGCAGTAACAGCTGCTACCGCGCCAACACTTTTTGCGTCACAAAATTCTAAAAATGGGAATTTTTATGGTTATGAAGATAAAAAGATTGGCTCACTTTCAAAGTTAAAAGGTGCCGGAGAGATGGATTTTAATTATCCAGATGTAGATTCTCCATGCAAGGCTGTATGGGTGGATGGAAAAATAAAAGCATATAGTTTGCTTTGCACTCACAAGGGATGTCCTATTATGTATGAAGCATCAAGCCAAATATTTGTATGCCCCTGCCATTTTAGTAAATTTGATGCAGCAAAAAATGGTGAAATGGTTATAGGTCAAGCTACTGAAAACATTCCAGAGATTTTGGTAAAAGTCGAAAATGATAGCATAGTTGCTTACGGTGTAAATGGTCTAATCTATGGACGCGAATCAAATATAAAAGGATAAAAAATGGGATTTTCAATAAATGACAAACTACCACTGCCTCCAGTAAATGCTACTAAAAAAAATGTAACATGTGAATTTTGTATAGTAGGATGCGGATATACCGCTTACAAGTGGCCAAAAGGAACAAGTGGAACTTCGAAAAGAAATGCTCTGGGGGTTGATTTTACTATGCAGCAACCAGCTCTAGGTGTTTGGGCAAGTGATCAAATGGTAAATACTATAAAAGATAGAGATGGCAAAGAATATAATGTGATGGTTATACCAGACCAAAATTGTGTTGTTAATGTTGGTCAAAATTCTGCAAGGGGTGGAGCTATGGCTTCAACTTTGTTTAGCGCCTCATCTGTTATGGATGATAGATTAAAAGACCCCATGATATTTGGTGGAAACAATATGCAAAGGACAACTTGGGGAGATACTATGGATCTTACCGCAAAGGTTTTGAAGAAAATTATTGATAATGACGGTCCAGATCAAGTAGCATTTAAATGTTTTGATCACGGCGGTGGTGGTGGTGGATTTGAAAACACATGGGGAACAGGTAAACTGTTTTTTAGTGCAATTCAAACTAGATCAGCGGCTATTCATAATCGTCCAGCTTATAATTCGGAAGTTTTTGCAACAAGAGAGATGGGAATTGGTGAATTAAATACAAGCTACTATGATACAGAATTATCTGATACTATTATGGTTATTGGCGCAAATCCTTATGAGACTCAAACAAACTTATATCTTTTACATTGGGCTAATAATTTGCAAGGCTCAACTCTTGATGCTAAGAAAAAAGAGTTTGATAAAGGTGAAACAGCTGAAGCTGCTAAGATTATTTTTGTAGATCCTAGAATTACTCCTAGTATCACAAACGCTATTGAGTTGGCGGGTAAAGATAATGTGCTTCACCTTCGTTTAAATCTTGGAACTGATGTTACTTTGATGAACGCACTATTTTCATATATACATGAAAAAGAATGGGAAGCAAAAGATTTTATCAAAAGACATACTGAAGGATTCAAGAAGACTGCAAGAGCAAATATAGTATCCTTAAGTGAAGCTTCTAAAATTACAGGTGTTAGCGTAGCTGATATTAAAAAAGCTGCTTCTTGGCTGGCTGAACCTAAAAAATCAGGACATAGACCTAGGAGTGCAGTTTTTTATGAAAAAGGTATTATCTGGGGAATTAAAAACTATGAAAATGTAGCCTCTATCGTAAATCTTGCAATATTAATTCAGTCAGTTGGAAGAGTAGGCACTGGTGTATGCAGGCTTGGTGGTCACCAAGAAGGTTATTGCAGACCACCTACACCTAAAGGAATGCCAGATAGAGAACATCTTGTTGTTGTTGATAAAGAGGCGGCAAAAGGAAATTATCTTGCATTTTTTTCTTGGGGATGTAATCCATTTGTTGATTCAATTATGGGTGAACAGTTAAGAAGTGCATTTAAGAGAAGAAGCGATGTTGTTAAAGAAGCAATAAATAGAAATATTGGTGCTAGCAATGAAGTGCTTGCTGATGCAATTTATAGATCATGCAAATATGATGGTGGTTTGTTCTTTATTGATGTTGATATATTTCCTACATTTAAGTCAGAAGTTGCACATGTGCAATTCCCAGCTGCTACAACTATGGAGATGAACTTAACATCCATGAATGGTGAGAGAAGAATGAGGCTTTCTGAAAAAGTTGTTGATGCTCCAGGCACTTCAAAGCCAGATTGCTTAATAGCCGCTGATATTGCCAATAATCTTAAAGCTCTTTATCAAAAAGAAAATAATCACACTATGGCTAAGAGATTTGAAGGGTTTGAGTGGAAAAGTGAAGAAGATTCTTTTAATGATGGCTTTGCAGGGCAAGGTGCTAAAATGGATTCTCAAGGAGGTCCAACAGGCACAATGGCATCATATGATTTGCTAAGGATTGCTGGAAACAATGGAGTTCAACTTCCAATTAAAAGAGTTGATAATGGTAAATTAATAGGCACTAGAAGATTATATACTGATAATAAATTTGGTACAAAATCTGGAAAAGCTATGTTTCAACCATCACTTCAGCCACCAATGCCAAGACAAGTTCAAAATCAAATAGATAAATATGAATTTTTTATTACTAGTGGACGGTTAAATGAAGTATGGCAGTCAAATTTTTACACTGCCAGATTGCCTATGCCAAAAAGAAGGTGGCCGATTGCTCCTGTTGAAATCAACCCAAAAGATGCTAGTAAAAAAGGCATAAAAAGTGGAGACCTTGTAATGCTTTATAATGATTATGGAAGTGTTAGAGCAGTTGCTTATGTTGCAGAAACTGTAAAACCTGGATTGCTTTTTATGGCATTTGGTTTCCCAAGTAACCCTGTCAATAATTTAGTAACTGATTTTGTTGATCCCGATACAAAAATACCATTTTATAAAGGAACAGCTGCTAGTTTAAAAAGAATAGGTAGAGTTGAGGATATTGCAAAAACAATGTCTTTTAAAGATAGAATTTAATAAATTCTTTTATTTTAACAAGAAGCCAAATGGCTTCTTGTTAATTATTTGACAGTAAATAAATTTTTAGTTCAAATCACTATCTTTCCAATACTTGTTCCCTTGGGCTTGGGGAAAATGAGAGAAGAAAAGGGAAAATGGAGAAAAGGTGGAAATTGTCCTCTATTTTTTTCGGTGTCGGGCCCATCTATGACACAAAAATCAAAGATTACGCGACAGTATCCTGTCCAAGAAACTTCCTCCCTATAAAATTATTTCTTTTCTTTAGGTGCTAAAACCCATAATTCAACTTTTTCATTATCTCTAGAATCTGTACGTTTTGTTCTTCTTGATGACGCTCTTACATCTCTTCTTAAGTGCAATTCTTTTCTAAAACGATTATGCTTTTGCAGTTCTTCTATGATTGGATGAGTGCTTTGCTCATCAACGACTTGAGCTAGATTTGAAAATATTAGAACTATTTTTCCCTCAGGAGAGAGGTGCTTTTGTGCTTGCTCAAAAAATCTTGGAAATAAGTCCTCTTCATAATACATGGCTTTATCAATTCCCTCTTCGAGTTTATGTTTTGCAAGTAACCAAGGAGGATTAAAAACAATCAAATCAGCTTTAACATCACAATTTTCAAATAAATCACCATGATTTAGTGTTATCTTATCTTCAAATCCTAATCGTTTACTTTCCTGCAAAACTCCGATAATTGCATTTTTATTTGTGTCCGTTGCGAAGATGTTTTTAAAACCATTTTGGATTAATTGAAAGGATAAAACACCACTTCCTACTCCAATTTCTATTGCATTATTCTTTGCTCCTTCGTATTTTCTTAACCATTTATCAAATAACTTTAAATGATCAAATCGTGTTGGGAAATAGGTTCCATAAAAGGGGTGAAGCGTTAAATTTAAAGTTTTAATTTCAATTCCCTTTTTATACCACTGCCATGAGCTATTCAAGCCTTGAACTTCAGGAAAAGATACATAAAATTCTGATACATTTGGGTATAACACTTCTAACCAACCAATATCAGGAGATTTTTTAACGCTTAGTTTATTAAACTTTTCAGGGCATTGAATTTTTTGTAAGCATCTTTCAGGTGCCCATCAGCAACTTGCAAATCTCCATTTTTCGCTGCAGTACGTGCTTTTTTCAAGTGGCTGTTTGCACGGGAA
>CAZYTB010000086.1:0-10444 GCA_964650375.1 uncultured Campylobacterales bacterium
ATCTTATATCCAGCAGCATTTAATGTTGCTACGCTTAAACCAAGTATCGCAGCCATTTTTGCATAATTTCTCATTCTCATCCTTTTTATAGTTTTATTTTTTAATTAAGCTATAGAGAAGTTTTATCTCATCTGCCCAAATGGACTCATCTATAGTTTCAAGTATCAAAGGCAAGTCATCAATTCTTTTATCATTCATGATGAGCCTAAAAGCTTCTAATCCTATCTTTCCTTTGCCGATGGAGTCATGTCTGTCAACACGGCTGCCTAAATCTGGCTTAGAATCGTTTAGGTGCATACCTTTTAGATATTTAAACCCGACTATTGTATCAAATTTTTTCATAGTTTGCCCATAAGTTTCTTTATTTCTTATGTCGTATCCTGATGTAAAAAGGTGACATGTATCTATGCAAACCCCTACTCTCTCTTTGTCTATGCAGTGTTCTACCAAATATCCCAAGTGTTCCAATTTGTAACCTAAGTTACTTCCTTGTCCTGCTGTATTTTCTATAATGAGCTGAACGGTATTTGTTTTTCTTATAGCTTCATTCATAGATTTACTGATTAATTCAAGGCAATTCTCTTCGCTTATTTGTTTCAGATGACTACCTGGATGAAAATTTAATTTATCAAGCCCCAACTCATCACATCTATTTAGCTCATCTATAAAAGCATTAAGAGATTTTTCTCTTTTTTGCTCTTCTGGATGCCCAAGGTTTATAAGATAGCTGTCATGTGGCAAAACATGCTTGGGTAAAATTTTCGAGATTTCAAGATTTTTTTTAAACTTAGAGATAATTTCTTTATCTAACGGCTTAGCAACCCACTGTCTTTGATTTTTAGTAAAAAGAGCAAATGCCTTGGCTCCGATTTTCATAGCATTTAGTGGAGCATTAAAAACACCTCCACTTGCACTTACATGTGCTCCAACATATTTCATTATAATCTCCTTAGTTTTATTAAAACATGATTTTTTTTGTCTTTAAAGTAGATGGAACCTTCATCTACTTTATATATAATATTATAACTTTTTGTTTTTATTTTTTGTTCAAATCCATCTTTTTTATAAACAATGTTTTTTGCATCATATATGGCTCTTTTATCCAATATATTATCTAAAAGGTTATCATAATATCTATATCCAAATAATCTTTCATTAAAATCAGATTTGGTTGTGCAATGTCCATCTAAACAAGCATTATTTGAAAGCTCCACATTTAGAAGAATTTTTCCAGCAGAAAAGATTTGTAGGCTCTTATAATTTTGAGCTTTTTTCAAGAAACCGCTATCGGCTATAGCTATATTTTTTGTTTTAATGACGATTATATATGGAGCTGAAAAATTTATATTATATTTTTGTGAACAAGCTGCAAAAAATAGTAATACGATTATACCAATAAAAATCTTTCTTAACATGTATAGTCTTTCATTTTTTTGTTTCTGAAGTAAGTTCCAAGTTCTGCGCTAAGCATACCAAAGATAATTAAAAAAGCTCCGAATAATTGCATAAATGAAAAGATTTCTCCTGCAAAAAAATATCCAAATATCCCTGCACTTACAGGCTCTAAAGTAAATATTATGGCTGTTTTTGCTGGGGTTGTATATCTCTGCATCGCTGTTTGAATACCAAAAGCAAATACTGTCGCGAAAAGTACAGTAATAATGATTGCATTTAGGAAAGTTCTATCAAATGAATTTGGCATAATTTTTTTATCAAAAAACATTGCCGCAAAAAAAGACAAAATAGCAACAGTTGAGAGTTGAGTTGTGACTAAAAGTAAAACATCATATCTCTTTGAGTACCTATCTGTAAAAACAATGTGCAAAGCAAACATAATAGCGCAGATAAATGTATAAAATTCACCAATCCCAAATCCCAAACTATCACCTAATGTCAAAAGATACAAGCCTATTGTCGCACTGATTGCACCAAATATAGAATAAGGTGAAGCTTTTTTCTTAAAAATAATAAAAAGTAAAAAAGGAACGATGATTACATTGAGTCCAGTCACAAAAGCTACAGTAGAAGAATAAATATAGGTCAATCCAAAAGTTTGAAAAGCAAAACCCAAAAACATAAAAAGACCTAAAATAGAGCCGGCTTTAAGAGTTTCAAAGTCTGCATGTAAGACTTTTTTATATGATATTAACATCATAAGTATAGAGGCTAAAAAAAATCTCCAAAAAAGAAATATATATACTGGTGTTTCTTTTACAGCATCTTGTACTATAAAAAATGTACTTCCCCAAGCTAGAGCCACTAAAAGAAGTAAAAAATCAGCTCCATATTCTCTTATTTTACTTTTAATCACATATATACCCTTATCTTATATTAAAAACATAATTCTACCTAAAAATACACAAATTACACTATTTTTAAAGAAAAGAACAACAATTAAGCATTTTGTTTTCTTTATTTAGCTTATTTTTAGTTATAATTGCTAGAATTACGGATTGCTAGATTGAAAGGCTCAAATGGACACTATCGTAAGTATGAAAAATATAGATAAATATTTTGGTGATTTTCACGCACTTAAAAATATAAATTTTGAAGTAAAAACAGGTGAAATTGTAGTTGTTTGTGGTCCTAGCGGAAGCGGAAAGTCAACTCTAATAAGATGTATAAACAGACTTGAAGATATAGATAATGGTGAACTTATAGTTGATGATATAGATGCTTATGGCAAAAAAACAAAATTAAATGAACTGCGAGCAGAAACAGGGATGGTTTTCCAACACTTTAATCTCTTTCCTCATTTAACAATTTTAGAAAATATAACTATCGCTCAGACAAAAGTTAAAAAGATGTCAAAACACGATGCAAAAGAGGAAGGATTAAGGCTTTTAGAAAAAGTTGGACTTGTCCAAAAAGCTGAGGGATATCCAAACGAACTAAGCGGTGGACAAAAACAAAGAGTTGCGATTGCTAGAACACTTGCTATGAAACCAAAAATTTTGCTTTTTGATGAGCCAACATCTGCTCTTGACCCTGAAATGATTGGTGGGGTTTTGGATGTTATGAGAAGTTTAGCAAAAGAAAACTATACGATAGTTTGTGTTACTCATGAAATGGGGTTTGCCAAGGAAGTATGCAATAGAATAGTTTTTATGGATGAGGGTGAAATATTAGAAGAAGGAATACCACAAGAGTTCTTTACGCATCCGAAAACTGAGCGAGCTAAGAAATTTTTACAAGAGATATTAACACATTAATATAAAAATTCAAAAAAATTCAAAGGAGAAAATATGAAGAAAATTGTAGCTGCATTACTTATAATGCTAGGGCTAAATCTGGCTGCTGATGATATCGGCTTATGGCAAAAATCGACTCTAAATGCGATTGTGCAAAGAGGTGAGTTAAGAGTTGGTCTTGAGGCTGGTTATATGCCTTTTGAGATGAAAAGTAAAAAAGGTAAAATTATCGGTTTCGATGTGGATATGATGAAAGCTATGGCTAAAGCTATGGGCGTTAAACTAAAACTTGTACCAACTGCTTGGGATGGTATAATCGCTGGTTTACTTACTAGTAAATTTGATATTATTGCATCTGGTATGACTATCACACAAAAAAGAAACCTAAAAATAAACTTTGCGGATTCTTATCTTAGTATCGGTCAGACAATCCTTGCAAAGAAAAAATATGCCGGAAAATCTTGGAAAGATATAGATAAAGCTGGAAATACTGTAGTTACAAAACTAGGTGTTACTGGCGAAATCGCTACAAGAAAAATGTTTAAACATGCAACAATAAGAACATTTGATACTGAAGCTGATGCTGTGCAAGAAGTGATGAATGGTAGAGCAGATGCATTTGTATATGACAAACCATACAATGCAATTTTTTATGCAGCAAAAGGTAAAGGTAAACTTGCTTTCTTAGATAAACCCTTAACTTACGAACCATTAGGATGGGCTATTAGAAAAGGTGATCCTGATTTTCTTAACTGGCTAAATAACTTCTTAAAACAAGCAAAAGGAGATGGTGTATATGGTAAAATTTATAACAAATGGTTTAATAGCACCGCGTGGCAAAAAAAGGTAATGTAATTTGTCTAAAAAACATCAACCAATATTAGAAAATAAAACCTTCGGTCATATTTTGGCCGTTGGTTTTTTTATACTATTAGGATACTCACTTTTTATAGCTTCAACAAATATGAACTATATATGGAAATGGAACAGTGTTCCTAAATACTTTGCGTATCAACAAGATATTACTATTCAAGCACCATTTGATGGAAAAATTGTCTTAGAAAAAGGTTCTATTGAAGTAAAAGGCAAAGATGGTGTAAAAGATTTTAAAATATCTGATAATTATAAAATATTAGTAGACAACAATGATAATGTGTATCAAGATGATAATTTAGCCTCATATACAGTATGGAAAGCAGGTCCTTTATTAGATGGTCTTTTTGTTACATTAAAAATATCAGCAGTGGCATTAATTATGGCTTTTATTTTAGCTTCATTTTTAGCATTTATGAGAATTTCTAATTATCAATTCTTAAAAGATATAGCCACATTTTATATCGCGATCATCAGAGGAACTCCTCTGCTTGTGCAGATATTTATCTTTTACTTTATTATCGCTACTATCTTTAATATAGAAAGATTTTATGCGGGAGCCATATCTCTAGGTCTTTTTTATGGAGCCTACATAGCAGAAGTATTAAGAGGCGCCATTCAGTCTATAGATATAGGTCAAACCGAAGCAGCAAAATCACTTGGTATGAATTATGTTCAAACTATGGCAAATATAATCATGCCTCAAGCGTTCAAAAGAGCTCTTCCAACATTAATTGGTGAGATGATTGCTCTTGTCAAGGACTCGTCTTTGGTTTCAGTTATCTCTATCACGGATTTGACAAAGGTGGGAAGAGAGATTGTTGCAAATACTTTTTCACCATTTGAAACTTGGCTAGTAGTTGCTATGATATATTTTACTATCACATTTACTATGTCGATAATTGGTAGAAAATTAGAAAACAGGATGAAAAAACAGGGCGGAATGTAAGAAGTTCTTACTTCCGTTTTCTAAAATATATAACTATTTAACTCATTTCTCAAATCCAGTATTATCTCATTTTCTCTTTTTGATATATATTTTATAATATTTTCCGCATTTTCTTTATCTGGAGAGATTTTTAGACAATACCTATAAGAATTTATGTATTCAATTATGTTTACTATTTCTCCTTCTGTTTCTACAGAATACTTTCCATCCAATTCAAAAGATATTAAAATTTTTGCACCGTTACAAAAACCTACATTATGCTCACTGATAAGACCTAAGCCTTTTTGGGATAAATCATACAAATTTCCGCTCAATCTCTCGTTGTCTTCTCCAACAAGAAATACATGCACTAATACATCTGGATAAATTCTCACAAATTTTCTCTCAATTGCAGGCATATTTAAAAGAAATACAAAGTTATTTAATACTATTGTATTGTTAGAAAAATTGCTATAAGAAATATCTGCTTTTACATGTCGTGGAAGATACTCATTTTTGATGATATATGCTTTGCCTTCTAGTTTCATGGCTATTTCTTGTAGCTCATTTGTTATTCTAAATACAACGCTTTCATCATCAATATCTACAATAACCCCCTCATGACTAATCGGAATTCCTTGATATAAATTCATAAATTTAATAGTTTTATTTTCTTTTTTTATCTGGCTGAAAATATCTACAATATTATTTTTGGAATAGATAATATTATCATCGCCAAAACCAATTTTAACACTAGGTTCTTGTTTTTTATTATTTATGTCATCTTCAAAGAAGTGTGAAAATTTATTTAAAGAGTGTATTAACATATCCAGGTATTTTTGGCTACCTTCTTCTTCTTTCAAAAAAATAGAGTAATTTTCCAGCATATAAAGCAAGCTTTTATTTAAAAGTAAGCCTATCATTATTCCATCATCTTTCATTTGAGTAAATGTATTATTGGATAATTCACTCAAGACAAGTTCGTCACAAAGAATACTCTCAAGTATATCTTGCACTATTTTTCTTGAGCTCTGTAAGTCTAAGGCATAATTATAACTATCACATTCTGAGGAAAAAAAATCTATAAATTTTTCTTCAAAATTATTTTTGAACACTTCAAAATTATTTCTAAATTTATTTTCCATTGTTGTTCCATTGTGTGACATTAACATAATTATATCATACTATCTAAATCAAGGTTAATTTTTGTACCTTCATTCAATTTTGATTCTATACTTATAAAAATCTTATATTCATCACAAAAGGCTTTTACGATGCTAAGACCTATGCCAAACCCATTTTTTTTATCTTCGCCTTGATAATACCTATCAAAAATCATAAAAAGCTCAGACTCATTCATTCCAACTCCTCTATCTTTTATGATTAAGTTATAATCTTCTGTAAAAATATTTATATCATTATCATTTTTATTGTATTTTAGTGCGTTTGCGATGAGATTGACAAGTACTTTTGAAAATCCTCTTTTATCAACATAAATAGTCAATTTACTTACTTTAAAGTTTATATTAACTTTTGGATAAATTGCTTTAAACTTATCTATCTCATTTTCTATTAATTCATCTAAAAGAATAGTTTCTCTTACATCTACTCTTGTTTCTTTTTTTATATAATAATCAATATCCTCATAAAGCTTATATAATTCATCACACGCTAAATTTATTCTTTGAAATTTTTTGAAATTTTTTTCACTATTTTGTTGGGCACTTAACATTTGAGTATTGGCTTTTATAACGGATAATGGAATATTTAATTCATGTAAAGTATCTTTAAGTAAAAGCTTTAAAAGATTATTTGTTTTAAAAAATCTCACAAGTAAATATTTGCTTAAAAAATAGCTAAAAGAAATGATTACTATAAAAAATATTATAATTATAATGTATTTCATAACTTTTGTAGCAGTAAGATTAGTTAGGAAATAAAAAGAGAAAGAAGAAATAATTACAAAAGCAAATATCAAAAAAGTATTTATATAAAGTAGTTTTTTCTCGTTATTCTTCAAATCTATACCCGATACCTCTTATATTTGTTATGGAATTTTTTCCAAATATTTTTTTGAGATTTGTGATATAAACACGAAGTGAGCCCATATTTGCTTCTTCATTTTTCCATAGGGTTTCTACTATCATCTCTGTTGTTACAACCTTGCCTCTGTCTTCTGTCAACAAACACAATAATTGAAAATCTTTAAGATTAATATCTAATTCAATTCCATCTTTAAAAACTCTTTTTCTAGTTAAATCGACAGTAAAATTATCATCAATGCTTAAGAGTTTTTCACTATGATTTGCCCGTTCAAGTATAGCTTTTACTCTAAAAAGTAACTCATCTAAATCAAAAGGTTTTTTTATATAATCATCACCGCCCAAGCCAAAACCTTGGGCTAAACTCTCTTTATCTCTAAGGGAAGTTAAGAATATGGCAGGTGTCAAATTTCCAGAATCCCTCATGCTTTTCAAAAATTCAAACCCATTGATATCAGGAACTTTCACATCCAAAAGAAACAAATCAAAATGCTCACCAAATGACAAATTTAAAGCCTCAACTCCTCTTGTTGCTGTTTTTACGATATATCCATTATCACTTAAAAATTCCTCTAGAGTTTCAACCAATAACTGGTTATCTTCTAAAACCAGAATTTTATATGACACTCTTTATACTCCAAGGCAATTCTGCTCCTGCAAACATTGGCACAACACTGCCATATGTTTGCGGAACTAAAAAAGGTTTCTTTTCTAATATAACCTCTTTTTTAATAGGTTCAAAATTATAAATTCTTCTCGCATTATCACTGACAAAAGCTTGCAAATTTTCTAATGCTCCATTTTTTTCAAAAAGTCCTGCTAAAGCTTGCAATACAATTGGAGCCGTAAAAACTCCAGCCGCACATCCACAACACTCTTTTTTGCTTATAGGATGTGGAGCTGAATCACTTCCGAACATTACTTTCGGATGAGCAGACAAAGCAACACTCAAAAGCGCATCCCGATCTTCTGGTCTCTTAGCAATTGGCTTGCAAAAAAGATGTGGACTAAGCATACCACCAGCCACATCATCTAGCGTAATCAGTAAATGATGCAATGTAATGGTTGCATATAAATTATCATAAATTTCTAGCAAATCTACACTTCGTTTTGTTGTGATGTGCTCCATTACAATTTTTAGTTTTGGAAAATTTGATGCAAATTGCTTATAAACTGAGCCAAACTCCTCTTCTCTATCCATCACAAAACCATTTGTTTCACCGTGTACTAAAAGAGGGATCTCAAGCTCACTCATAGCTTCCAAAGTTTCTCTTAAATCCTCCACATCCATGCTACTGACTCCATCTTGCGAATTTGTAGTGATACCGGAGGGGTATAATTTTACAGCACTTATATATTTTTTTGCCTCTTTTAAAAATTCATAACTATAATTGCTTTTAAAAAACAGTGTCATAAGCGGTTCAAATTTTTCATCCTGAGCTGCCTCTTGAATTCTTTTTTTATATTCAATCAGAGCATTTATTGTAGTAATTGGAGGTACAAGATTTGGCATAATAATAGCGCCGGCAAAAGTTTTTGCACTAAGAGGAGCTACTATTTTTAACATGTCCACATCTCTTAAATGCAAATGCATATCCAATGGTGAGTTCAGTATTAGAGTCATTATATTTTTCCTCGAAAAATTATTAAGATATTATATCAAAATCAACATTCATCATGTTTTAACATACTTTTTGTTAGAATCCACGATTTTTGCATAGGATATAAATGTTTACACTTAAAAATTACGATTCATCAAATACAAAAAATGACCTGCTCTCAGGCACAGTTGTGGCAGTTGCTCTTGTTCCAGAAGCAATCGCTTTTGCTTTGGTTGCAGGTTTTAGTCCATTAGTAGGTTTATATACAGCTTTTATCTTAGGTTTAATTACTGCATTTATCGGTGGAAAACCTGGTATGGTTAGTGGGGCGACTGGTTCTATGGTTGTTGTTATGGTGGCACTTGCGCAAAGTCATGGTTTGGAGTATGTCTTGTGGGCTACGATTTTAACTGGACTTATCCAAATCGCTATAGGTGCGGCAAAACTTGGAAAACTCATCAGATTTGTTCCTCAACCTGCCATATTTGGTTTTGTAAATGGTCTTGCTGTGGTGATAGCTATGAGTCAATTTCAATTTTTCAAAAGCACAAACCCTAGCATGTATATTTTAGTGATAATCACTATGCTTATCATGTATTTTTTACCAAAATATACAAAAGCAGTACCAGCTGGACTTGTAGCAATTGTTGCTCTGACTCTTGTGGCTTATTTTGGTGGATTAGAAACAAAAACTGTTTCAGATTTGGGAAATATAAGTGGCGGGTTACCAAAATTTTCTATTCCCGATGCCCCATTTAATTTAGATACTTTAATCACAATCCTTCCTTATTCTGTCATTTTGGCCCTAGTAGGACTGATAGAATCGCTCTTAACACTTTCTGTCTTAGATGAAATGAGTGGCAAAAGAGGGAGCGGAAACAAAGAATGCATAGCCCAAGGCATCGGAAATACTACATGTGGATTTTTTGGTGGCATGGCAGGATGTGCTATGATAGGACAATCCATCATCAATTTTACTTCAGGTGGATTCACAAGACTCTCAAGTGCAACTGCTGCTATTTTGCTTATAACCTTTGTAGTTTCACTCTCAGATATCATCGGAGTTATCCCGATATCGGTTTTAGTTGGCATCATGTTTATGGTTTCTGTTGAGACTTTTGAATGGGCAAGCGTAGATAGACTGAAGAAAATGCACAAAGCAGATGCTTTTATACTGCTAACTGTCACCATAATAACTATTTTTGAGGACTTGGCAGTTGCAGTTATCGCAGGAGTTATTATCTCTGCACTAGTATTTGCGTATCAGCAAGCAAAACTAACAAAAAGAATCAAAATAGAAGAAGATGGCACAAAAGTATATGAATTAAACGGACCGCTATTTTTTGGCTCAGCCACACAATTTACAAATGACATATTTGACATAAAAGAAGACCCCCAAAATGTGGTAATAGATTTTACAAATACAAGAGTTATGGATTCAAGTGGAGTAGAAGCCATAGATAAATTAACAAAAAAATACACAGAACTTGGCAAAAGCCTAAAGTTAAGACACCTAAGTGACGATTGTATAGAAGCTTTGAAAAATGCTGGCAAATTTTGCACACATGAAGTTGATAATCCTACTTATAAGGTTGCTAGGGATTACTAAGTGTTTTAAGTCTAAGTAAAGTATATATCAACAATATTGTAGAATTGTAGGCAAAATATTATATCATTTTAAAATTTGGGGTGAGTATGTTATTGAGATTATTTTATATTTCCATATTTTTAACTACTATTTTGTTTTCTTCTATGTATAATGGCCTGAAAAGTCAAGACAAGTTTTCAGCTTAATTAATTTCCACCTTT
>CAZYTB010000087.1:0-10372 GCA_964650375.1 uncultured Campylobacterales bacterium
GCTGTCTCCACTGATGAGCAATATTTCCTATCATCTCACCCATAGCAGCAAGTCTGGATTGTTGAAATAAAAATCTATCTTTTTCTCTATTTTTTTCAACTTCTTCTTCAACTCTTTTTTCTAAATTTTGGTTCAAGATAATCAACTCTTTTGTTTGTTTTTTAACTCTTTCTTCTAGTGTTGCATTTAAATTTTCGAGTTCTATCTCTTTTTTTTGTAATTCTTTTGTTAATTCAACATTTCTAGTCACATCATATCTTATTGCAATAAACTCCTCTATCTCTCCATTAATATCAAGAATAGGAATTACGGTAGTATTAACATAAAGCGTTTTGCCATATTTAGACAGATTTTTAACTGTTGCCCTATATGTTTTTTTGGCCAATATCGTATCCCAAAGATTTTTAAAAGTTTCACTTTGAACATCAGGGTGCCTGACAATATTATGATTTTGTCCGACTAGCTCTTTTCTTTCGTACTCAAAAATTTTGCAAAATTCATCATTTGCAAAAGTAATAATTCCATTTATATCGGTTTTAGATACTATATTGCTTTGCTCGATTGCATTTTTATATTGCTCAAGAGTCATTTTATAGTACCACTTATTGCTGACATGTAGCCTAAGTAAGACATATATATTCCATAAAGTATAATCACAACAGAAGATAGTTTAATCATTATCTCTCTAAAACTACTTCCATTTAAAAAGCCTATTATGTAACCAAAACCCAGTAAAGAAGGTATGGTGGTGATCCCAAATATAAGCATAGTAATTCCACCCCAGAAAATTGATCCTGTTGCCGCAGCTGAAACTGCGAAAAAATATACTAAACCACAAGGAAGAAAACCATTTAGTAATCCTAGCCCATAAAAACTAAATATACTTTTGGAGTGAATTAATAAAGAAAATGTTTTTTTTACGAAAGAATTTGTAGCAAGTGATGATTCAAGAGAGGTTAGAAATCTTATCTGTCCCATCAAAGAAAAACCCATCAAAATCATAAATATTCCTATTAAAAACAAGAAGTACCCCATAGCCGTTGATGAAAAAGAAACTACACTTCCTAAAAATCCTGATACCATCCCTATAAAAACATAAGAAGTAACTCGTCCCAAACTATAAAATAAATGGCTGATAAATTGTCTTACTTTTGAAGATTTTGCATCGATTTTTGAACTACTATATGCAACTATAAAACCGCCGCACATTCCTATGCAGTGCCCTAAACTACCTAAAAAAGCAACAACTATAATCGTTGTAATATTTATAGTATCTATCGTAAATTCCTTTTAGATTCTTTGTGCAAATTCCTCAAAGATATACTTGCTGTCATGTGGCCCAGGACTGGCTTCAGGATGGTGTTGCACTGAAAAAATTGGCTCATCATTATAGTCAACGCCTTCAATTGTATTATCAAAAAGATTGATATGCGTTACCTTTGCAATTGAACATATAGAATCAGGAATATTATAATTATGATTTTGCGCTGTAATCTCTACTACTTTGCTATTTTCATTTCTAACAGGATGATTTCCACCATGTTGCCCAAATGCAAGCTTATAAGTAGGAAAACCATGAGTAATGCTTAGCAGTTGATGACCTAAGCAAATAGCAAACATAGGAATTTTAGCCTCTACTAATTTAGATATATTCTTAACTTCTTCTGTGTAAAACATGGGATCGCCTGGACCATTTGATAAGAAAACAGCATTTATCTCACCTTTTTTATATTGAGCTATTAAGTTTTGTGCATCAAAATCACTTGGAATCACTTCAACTTCCAGACCAACTTCACAAAGCTCGTTTAAAATATTTTTCTTAACCCCGTAATCTACTACTATAACTTTCTTTTTAGGTATATCAGTAATTTCTTTATATTTTAAATTTTTACTATCCCAAGCTCCATTTTTGTGAGTATATTTCTCTTTTGTACTCACTTCCTTTATAAAATCTACTTCTTCAATTCTAGGAAATGATTCTAGTATATTTTTTAATTCATCTTTATTCGAAATCTCAGTAGATGCTATCATCATTTTTGCGCCGTAATCTCTGATATTTTTTGTCAGGTATCTTGTGTCGATGTCGCAAATACCTATGGCACTGTTTTTTTGAATAAAATTACCCAATGAGCCCTCTGCTCTAAAATTTGAATATTTCTCATTAAAACTTCTTACAATCATACCGCTTGCATGCACAGCTTTGCTTTCCATATCATTTTCGTTTACACCGACTATTCCAATTTCCGGCATCGTAAAAACAACAAACTGACCTGCATAGCTTGGATCACTCATAATTTCCTGGTATCCGCTCATAGATGTATTAAATACTATCTCGCCAACTCTAGTACCACTGCTTCCAAAACTTTTTGCTTCTAAAAAAATATCATTTTCAATATAAATCCAAACAGGTCTCAAACTCATAGTGACATGCCTCTTCTTTTTAATTCTTGCTCATATAATTTTTCAAAAACCAAATCATACTCAACAGATCCTGGCACTAATTTTCTTTTATAATTATCAATTTGATCAGCAACAGCATCTTCAATACCTTCAAAATTTGTTAAATAATCCTCAATTGAAGTATATATGACATTTTTTACTCTATTCTCTGACACAGAATAATCAACTAAATCCTGCTTCCAAGTAGTTTCAAGTATCTTATGAGAAACTTCATTGAATCTATCTTCATAAGACAGGATAACATCATATTCTTTAGCTAATTTCTTTTTCACCAACCAAAACATGCTTCTTCTATCTACCTGACGAAACTCAATCTCGTCATCATTATCATCTAATATTTCATCAACTCTTTCTTCAAGAGCAATCTCTTTTTTTATATCTGCCTCGATAAGCTCTCTCGCAATCTTTGCTACTGGCTCAACACCTTGTTTAAGTGTGACAACGCCACTATTTAACATGTCTATCGCTATTTTATTTGCTA
This sequence comes from uncultured Campylobacterales bacterium, assembly GCA_964650375.1. Classification (GTDB taxonomy): domain Bacteria; phylum Campylobacterota; class Campylobacteria; order Campylobacterales; family Sulfurospirillaceae; genus JAADIZ01. The sequence continues at coordinate 2,942 of CAZYTB010000087.1, forward strand.
TATATGGAGCATGAGGTAATCTGACTTTCATCACTCAACCTTATTTTAGATTTTAATGCATTTTATCTAAAGTAAGGTAAATATCTGTTTATACAAAAAATTTGTCACAAAAAAGTTTTACATGCATGTAGATATGTATCTATTGTCTTGCTAATAGTAAAACGCCTATTAATATCATGGTGCCTCCTGCAACCCTGTTCATAATTTTTTGTGCTTTTGGTTTTTTGATGGCTTCCCTAGCTCTTGATGCAAAATATGCATATGAACACAATATTGTTGAGAGCATCACTAAAACTAGAGTAACAACCAATACAGTATCTCCAGGCGTAAGCGTAGATAAATCTACAAAAGTTGGCAAAAATCCAATGTAGAAAACTATCACTTTGGGATTACTAAGAGAAATAAAAAATCCTGAAATAAAATCTCCAAGATAAGAAGAACTTTTTGAAGATTTGATTGTTTGCCCAAGCACTTTAGTTGTAATTATCTTAATGCCTAGATAAATAAGATAAATTCCACCTATATATTTTACAATTAAAAAAATATCACTCATAGATGACGCGATTGCACTTAAGCCAAAGATTGCTAAAAGCAAAAAGATGACATCTCCCATAACCATACCGGAAGACATAAATACAGCATGTGTAAATCCAGATCCGATGGCACGAGAAATAACTGCAAATGTACCAGGGCCCGGACTTGCCATAAATATAAAAATAGCTGCCGTGAAAGTTAATATGCTAATTAAATCCATAGTTAGACTTTAGGTTTTTCTTCTATCTCCGTGCTCATACTCTCTTCTTTTTTCAAACCAAATAATCTCCCTAAAAATTTAAAAACTCTCTTGATGCCTCTCCAAAGTTTTGGAAGTACCCATATCATAAATAAAATAAAAACTACAAGAAGCACAGAAAACAAAAGTGGGTGATTAAGAGCAGTCCAAAGACCAGCAAAAACTACCAAATCTTCACTGATACTAGCTCCCCAATTTGTAAAAGGCTCCGGCGAAGTATTTATCAAAACTCTAGTTCCGGCTTTGGTGGCATGTGTGGCAGCTGCTAAACTTCCGCCTACAATAGCAGCACTAAGTTCTGCCGCAGTTCCCATGTCTCCTAGCGCACCTGCTGCTAAAAGAGCTCCTGCTGGTATCCTTATAAAAGTATGGATTGCGTCCCAACTAGTATCAACACCAGGGATTTTATCTGCAAAAAATTCAACACAATACATGAGACCTGCGGCTCCAATAACCAAAGGATTACTTAAAATTTCTAATCCGGGAGGCAGTACAAATGCACCATTTAATGCGCTAAACCCCAAAACAAATATAGTAGCATATAGATTTATGCCACTTGCCCAAGAAGCTCCCATAGCCAATGCTATAGTGTGAATTATGTCATTATAATTTTCCATTATTTAACCCTTTTTTTCACATCAAAAGGAGGACCGAGTCTCAGTCTTTCTGTAACCTTAGATGCTTTAAGGGGGTCCATTTTTGCTAAAATTTGAGATATTTTCTTAGCAGGAAGAGCAAAAATAATCGCTGACGCCTCATCAGTAGATAGATTTTCAAAAATTCCGGCAGCAGCTGAGTCTTTCATCTTGGTATAAGTTTCAGTAATTTTATCGTTTTTAGCACCTTTTACAGCATCTAAGAGTTTTTGATTTTTAGCGATTAAATCTTCAATATATTTTTGTTTTTGTTTCAGCTCTTCTTCCTTTTGACTTAACACTTTTTTATCAGCAGCAACTTTTGCTTTTTGTTGGTCAAACAGCGAATTAGTTGCTGCCTTTAATGCCTCAAATGACTGCCTGGCTTCATCAATTTTTTCTATTTCCTGTAATAATTCTGATTTTCTACTCTCAAAAATCTGTGTACAATCAACACTAGCAGCAAAAGAGAAAATGACCAACGATAATATCAAAAATATAATTTTCAAACTTTAGTCCTTTTGAACAATAGGTTTGATATTTCATCCAAATCCTTTTGTTCGTCTTTTTTTAATTTTTTAATTTTCCTAGCAATCTCTTCTTCTTCCAAATATTTTATCTTTTCATAATCTATCCGAGCTAACTTATACTCTTGATATTTTTTAGATAATTCTAAATTCTTCACATGTAGCTCTCTTGTTAATCTATCTTTTTGAGTGTTCAACAATCTTCTTTGCTCTTGAAACAAAGATAAGAGATTTACCTTGCCTTCTCTTGGAATTTTTAATTCCTTTACTTTGACATAAATCTCTTTTATCTCTTTTCCAAGTTTTCTAATACTATTTTTAATACTAAAAAGCTCACTCTCAATCTTATCCAACTTTTGTTTTTTTATCTGAGATATTTTAGAAAAAACAGATTTCATTTGCTTAGAGTATGATAGTCTCTTCTCTATCAGGACCAGTTGATATTAATCCAACTTTTGTATTTGTCAATTCCTCTATTTTTTTAACATAATCTTTTGCATTTTTTGGTAAATCTTCATATTTTTTTACGCCTTTTGAGCCGTTCCAACCAGCAAATTCTTCATAAATTGGTGTAATATTTTCAAGTGATTGAGGCAAAGTATCTACTCTTTTTCCATCTATTTCATAAGCAACACAAACTTTTACCTTCTCAAATCCATCTAAAACATCTAATTTCATTAAGGAAAGTTGATCACAACCATTGATTCTGCTTGCATATCTACATGCAACAGCATCAAACCAGCCGCATCTTCTTGGTCGCCCTGTAGTTGTTCCAAATTCATGTCCGTTGCTTCTTAATTTTTTGCCTTCATCTCCAAAATCTTCTGTTGGGAAAGGTCCGTTACCAACTCTAGTACAATATGCTTTTACAATTCCGGTTACATTGCCTATATCTTTTGGACTTAATCCAAGACCTATACAAGCACCGGCACTTATAGTAGATGAGCTTGTAACAAACGGGTATGTTCCATGATCGATATCAAGGAGTGTGCCTTGTGCGCCTTCTAGTAAAACTCTCTTTTGCTCATCTAAAGATTTCCATACTAAAGCTGTAGTGTCTGCGATGTATGGAAGTAAAATTTTTGCATAAGAGTCTAATTCTGCTTTTAATTCATCATAATTTTGTGTAGTTATTTCAAGTGCTTCAAATACAGTGTGATTTATCTCAAAATATTCTATCAGGTTTTTTGCTAATTTTTCTGTATCTCTCAGTTCTCCCATTCTATGTCCGATTCGCTCTATCTTATTTCCATAAGTTGGTCCTATTCCTCTGCCAGTAGTACCTATAGCTTTATCGCCTCTTAGTCTTTCTCTTGCCTGGTCTATCAATATATGATACTTTAAAATCATATGAGCTTTATCACTGACAAAAAGTCTGCCATGTAAATCACCAAATTGCTTCATCTCTTCTATAAGGGCTTTGGGTGATATCACGACACCGTTTCCGATGATATTTATGGCATCTTTATTTAATACACCAGATGGAATCAAATGCAAAGCAAGAGTTTTACCTCTAACTACGATTGTATGTCCTGCATTGTGTCCGCCTTGATACCTACAAACTACATCATAGTTTTGCGCCATCAAATCAACAATCTTACCTTTTCCCTCATCGCCCCACTGAATCCCAACTATCAAATCTGCTTTATTCACAATATTTTCCTATTTTTCTTTTATCTTTGTATCTATAATTGCATCTGTATATAGAGCAAATCCCGCAGATTTTGCCTCTTCACATGTATAACTTCCACCAAGTCCTAAAGTTAGATTTTTTTCAATAAATCTAAAAAACAAACCATCATAATACCTCATTCTAGCATAATACAATGGAGAGAAAACAATTTTTTTATATGTTATCCCCTCATACATCTCTTTCATCTTTAAAAGTTCTATCTTTATGTTTTGTGGTGCTTCTAAAATAACCTCATCTATCTGTTCAAGGCTTTGAACTTTCACCAACTTATCCAACCATTTAATATCAAGTGAGAAAAGCTTTTGAACTTCACCTCGCTCAAAAATAGCTATATCCAGATCAAACTCTTTTGCTAATATATTTGGTATGTTTATATTGCATATTTGCAAAAGTGGTGTAAGTGAAAATTTATCAAAAATCTGAGAGCTTATTTCTACACCAAAAGAGAGGTCTTTTGCCTCTATGTATTCTGCTCCTATTTGATTTACCTCAAAACTGGGATACTTAAAAACCGGTTGGATATAAAACCATTTATCCTGATTAACGCTTCGCCCTAATCTTTTGTTCATAAGTCGTACAACATCCATAGTGCTATCAGCTCTTAGGGAAAGTATATGATTGTCTCCATCTGCAAATCTTATAAGCTCTTTTTCTGCAATACTTCCGTGTTGATGATAAGATAAAAATGGTGTGACAATCTCTCCAAAACCTTTTTCTTCAAAAATCCGGCTTGCAATATTTTCTATCTCTCTTTTTAACTTCGCACTTTTTCCAAAGTAGAGCTTACTTCCTGTTGGTATCTCGTGTTCGTAAATCATTTTTTACCTGTCTTGTAAAGATACTCGCAGAAAACTCTGTTTGCACTTCCATCATATTTTCTTCTTCCAAGCTCATCAAGAGCCAACTCTATGGCATTTAGTGTCCAGGGTGTCTCATAACCTTCAAAAACTCCCATATGATTTATCCTAAAAAGTGTGGTTTTTACATGATTTTGACCACCTGCGATATTTACACCATATTTTTCTTTTAGAATCTTTCTTATTTTAGCCGCATCATCATCAAGTACAGCACTCATAGAATTTGCAGGAGTTTTAGGAAAAATATGAAGTCCAAGAGCTTTTAAAGCCTTTCTTGTGGCACTGGCTCTAAGAGCAGTATCAGCATATAATTTATCAATTCCGTCTTTTTCCATTGATTCCAAAACATCTTTTAGTCCTATAATCAAAGTAGTAGGCGCAGTCCAAGCGGTTGTGTTTTTTTTCTGGTTTTCAAGTTCAATAGAGAGGTTAAAATAATAACCAACAGATGATTTTTCTATTTTCTTGATTGCATAATCACTAAGACCTATCATAGAAAGTCCGGGAGGGAGCATAAATGCCTTTTGACTGCCAGAAATCAAAGCATCTATATTTGTTGTGTCTATCTTTTCTACTCCAACAGCAGTGATGCCATCAGCTATGATTTTTATATCTTTATTTATCTCTTTTGCGACTCTGGCAATCTCTTCAACCGGATGCCTAAGTCCACCAGCGCTTTCACAAATTTGAACACAAATAGTATCTATATCCTTATCTTCCATAAGAGCTTTTTTGACATCTTCCACCTTACAAGGCGTATCCCAATCATATTTTAGCTCTACATGTGGTAAATTATGGGCTTCACAAATCTTTTCAAACCGCTCACCAAATTTACCGGCATTTATAACTAAAGCTTTCTTTTCACATAAATTCAAAACGGAAGCTTCCATAGCACCAGTTCCACTACTTGCAAGCATCAAAACTTCACTCATTCCAAATATTTTTTTCAAAAGTCTTCGGGTTTTACCAAAAATCTCTTCAAATTCAGGAGTTCGGTGATGGATAGTAGGCTCGCTCATAACCATCCGAATCGCTTCAGGAACAGGAGTAGGGCCGGGAGTCAGTAACAACATGCAAATTACCTTCTTATAATTTTTTAGAACTATTTTATCTAAAATTTACTTTTTGTTTCTTTAGTGTGGACTCAAAAGAATTTCAAGATTATGCAAAATATGACTAGGGAACAAAACTCATAATACCTGTTAAATTCACTTTCCCATACCCATAATAGTCGTTTCTGCTATTAAAATACGCAATACTGCCTATTGCTGATTCATCATTTCCCATATCTTGATTTTGATTTCCGCTCGCAAAAACTATAATGGTTCCTTTCCCGCCTCCTCCGTTGTTTGCTAAATCTATTATTTTATTTTTTACAGAATCAGATACATCTGAAGTACCCCAGCTATTGCTTATAATATCTGCCTCAAATTCTTCAGCTTTATTAAAAAGCTCTATAATTTCACTATCACTCATAAATTTTTTATATTTTAAAATATTATTTGAGATTTATTGGCTATGCCAGCGATACCTTTTGAATTTACTCTAGCTCCATAATATTAAAATTAAAAAGATAGAAATTTGTTTCAAATTTTACCTGCTTATTATTTCTTCAATAAAATCTGGATGAGAATATTTGACATCATTTTTATTACTAAGAGCATTTGCTGCGTCTATAGCTAAATTATTATTTTCTGCCTTTAAAAGATATAGATTTTTGCCTAGATTTGCTTTTATTGTTAAATTGTATTCATTTAAATATGTTTGCAAATTACTATCGTCTTTTAGCTTGAGTATCAGTTGATTTGTTACGCCTAAAATTATTCCTTTTTCATTTTTATAATAATCTACATGTGCTGTACTTCTTGATATATTTTCATTAGGAGCAAGCATTACTTTTTGATTGTTTTCATAATAGTATCTATCGCCTGCAAAACCAATCTTCAATACTATTAAAAAAGCTAATATTATGTTCTTCGTTTTTACCTACTTAAAAATTTTAATAACTTAATAAAATGTATTAATAATTCAAATAAAAGAAATTATAATTTAAAACAATTTTGTGCTATAATATTTATATGATAGTACAAGAAGATAAACTGTTTCAAGAACCTTGGGTTCAATCTTTTCTTAACGCCTTTGAGGAAGCTCCTGATTCTGTAGTTATTACCTCACCTAGTCCGGATGAGTATTTTTTGTATATAAATGATATATTTAAGCAAAAAACCGGATATAACGAAGCTGATTTAAAAGGAAAATCTCTTCGTATTCTTCAAGGTGAAAATACAGACAAAAAAGTTGTAGATGAACTTAAAGCTGCTCTTCTTAAAGGTGAAAACTTTATAGGACAAGGCACTATTTATCGGAAAGACGGCTCAGCTTATATTGCAAAAGGGTGTATATCTCCATTAAAAAATCCACAGGGCAAAATAGTTGCATATCTTTCTTGCCAAAAAGAAATAACTCAAGCGCTTTTTAACAAAACTAGAACTTCTTTATTTGGACGACTGATTAACATGTCAGAACAAGAAATGTTTATAACTGACTTAGAAGGTGTAATATTTTATGCAAATGATGCCTTCAGTAAAATTTCTGGTTTTTCAAAAGAAGAAGCCATAGGCAAGAAGCCTAGTATCCTTAGCTCAGGTAAACACCCTAAAAGTTTTTATAAGCACATGTTTGAAACTCTGTTGAGCAACAAGTCTTTTCAAAGCATTTTTATAAATCGCAGAAAAAATGATGGTCTTTATTATATAAAAAAAACCATATTGCCTATTTTAGATGAAAAAGGAAACCTAGAGTTTTTTGCGAGTATTGGGCAAGATATAACTTCACTATTAAAAGAATCCAATCGCTTTAAGAATAAAGCTTTTAAAGATCAGCTCACCGGTCTTTACAATAGACTAATATATGATGAAATTATCCA
>CAZYTB010000088.1:0-10163 GCA_964650375.1 uncultured Campylobacterales bacterium
GTTTATGTAATTATTTTATTTTAAGTTTTATACACATGCAATCAAAATTCTGGGGACATAATTTTGTCCCCAGAATTTTAAAAGCTTCTCTACATGTAGAACTTTTAAGATCTCATCCACAATCATCAAATGTCCCACATGTGGAGGGTCAAAAAAGCCTCCAAAAAGAGCTATATCCATCTAAAAACCCAAAAATTAATCAGCATATTATTTTATATCCTTTGTTTCTAAGAGCATAAAAACATCAATTTTAACTACTCAAAATCTAGTTTTTGTATTATAATATAAAATTCAATAAAATATTTATTTGCACCAAAGATTGAGTATTATATATAAAGCTGATATAATTACAACAATTTGATAGATGAAAATTATATTAGGTGGGATTTCTGATATTTTTAAAAGACGGGATAATTAAGTACTCTGTCTTCGGAACTTTGATTTATTTGTATATACTGAGGGTATAATAAAAGATGAATTTAATTTTTTTATACCAAAAAAAGAAAGGAGATATATAAATGCCAACAATATCGATGTTTTACGGAATAATTATCAGGATGTACTGTGCTCCAAAAGAACACAATCCACCACATATTCATGTATATTATCAGGATGATAAAGCTGTAATTGATATTCAAAAATGTGAAGTTACAGAAGGAAAATTACCAAAAAATAAACTAAGATTAGTTTTAGCATGGGTTGAAATTAGAAAAGAAGAGCTTATGGCAGATTGGACATTGGCACAAAATGGTGAATTACCATTTAAAATTGACCCTTTAAAGTAGGAGGAATAAAAATGTATTTAGCAATCAAAGATGTAAAACCTTTAAATGATTATCTTTTATTATTAAAATTTGAAAACCAAGAAGAAAAAATATTTGATGTAAAACCATATTTAGAAATTGGTAAATTTCAAGAATTAAAAGATGAAAATTTATTTAAAAGTGTAAAAGTTTGTTTTGATAGTATAGGATGGGGTAATCAGTTAGACTTAGATCCTGAGCTTTTATACCAACAATCACACAACAAAACATAGCAAGTTCCGGGGACAGTTTATGTAATTATTTTATTTTAAGTTTTATACACATGCAATCAAAATTCTGGGGGACAAAATTATGTCCCCCAGAATTTTAAAAGCTTCTCTACATGTAGAACTTTTAAAATCTTATCCATAATCATCAAATGTCCCACATGTGGAGGGTCAAAAAAGCCTCCATAAAGAGCTATATCCATCTGAGTAACACCCCTGAGAGCGAATCTCCACTTTTATGAGAACAAACATAACAAATTGTAGTAACAAAAATATATTCTCTCGGCAAAATTAACTTTGAGAGAGTAAAAACTTGCTATTGTATCGAATATAATAAAGCACAAGAATTGGGAATATATTTTTGTATTCAAACATTATATACACAAAGGAAATTATCATACTGAAAAAATATTTTTTGCAATTACATTGTTAATATTAATTCCAAACTCAACATTTGGAAAAGAAAAAAAATGGATGATCGAAGATAGTGTAAAAATTCAAGGCAACTCCAAAAAAATGCTTAACTTTTTAAAAAAACAAATATACTCTATTGATTCTAGTAAATTTTACTATAATAAAATTTTTGAAGGAACCATAAATGGCTACACAGGGATAATTGCTCTTATTGGAATTAAAAAGCTTCCAAAAGATATTATTCCTGAATTGCGAAAAGGCGCAGGAGAAATTGGACTTTATCTTATACTGAAAGGACAAAAAGACATATACATTATTCATCGTTCATGGAAAGGAAAACCATATTCTGATAAAAAACTTCCAATGAGCAGAGAAAATCTTAAAGAATGGATTGGGTTATTTAAAAAAATTTCCTTATCTTGAGTCAGTAAGAAATATATAACAAAACCTTAGAAAAATGGGGACAGAGGAAATGGGAACAATAAAAATCTTATCTACATGTTGAGTTCTTAATGCACTAAATGCAATCTCTTGATGCCCAACATGTGGAACATCGAAAGAACCTCCAAAAAGCAGATACTTTTATAACTTCTCCTTTAAGTAGGCTTTTAAACTTTTTTATATCTCATTTTGGATAAAATAAGCATAAATTATTAAGTATTATACTAAAAGGAATAAAATGGCTTTAAAGATAGCAATCAATGGGTTTGGACGAATAGGAAGATGCGTTGCTAGGATAATTGACTCACGAGATGATGTCGAGTTAGTGTGCGTAAATGACACTGCTGCAAGAGAAATGACAAAACATTTGTTAAAGTACGACAGTGTTCACGGAGTGTTTGGCGGAGATGTTGAGGTTTTAGCAGATGATTATATGCAGATGGGCTCATCAAAAGTTAAAATGTTTTCAACTAGAGATCCAAAAGAATTAAATTTTTCTGATTATGGTGTTGATGTTGTTTTAGAATGCACAGGTGCATTTTTAACACAGGAAAAGGCTCAAATATTTATAGATAATGATATTAAAAAAGTTGTTATGTCAGCACCTGCCAAAGATGATACTCCTACATTCGTAATCGGTGTAAATGAAGATAAATATGCTGGTCAATCGATTGTATCAAATGCAAGTTGCACCACAAATTGTCTAGGACCAGTTGCTAGAGTGCTAGATGATGCTTTTGGTATCGATAAAGGCTTGATGACAACAATACATGCATATACAAATGGGCAAAGTTTGGTAGATGTTAAACATAAAGACCCAAGAAGGGCAAGAGCAGCTGCTGTGAACATCATACCTACTACAACTGGAGCGGCTAAAGCTATAGGCTTGGTATTGCCACAGCTTCAAGGAAGATTACACGGTCAAAGTGTGAGAGTTCCAGTTCCAAATGTTTCTATGGTTGATTTAAATGTTATCGTGAAAAAAGAGACAACAATAGATGAAATAAATGCACTTTTTAAAGCAAAATCAGAAAATGAACTAAAGGGAATTTTAGGATTTGATGTTGAGAAAAGAGTCTCTCAAGATTTTATGACTTCAACATACAGTTCATTTGTGGCAGCTGATTTAACGCAAGTAATTTGTGGAAATATGGTAAAAGTAATGTCTTGGTACGACAATGAGTGGGGTTATTCTTCAAGATTAATTGACATGGCAGTGCATGTGAGCAAATAAGGAAACAAAAATGGTAAGATCTGTTAGAGATATGGATATACAGGGCAAAAGAGTTTTAATCAGATGTGATTTTAATGTTCCTTTGGATGAATTTTTAAATATAACAGACGATAGAAGGATAAAATCTGCTATTCCCACTATAAAATATTGTCTAGATCAAGATTGTGCAGTTATTTTGGCAAGTCATTTGGGAAGACCAGGGGGAAGTTTTGATGACAAGTTGTCGTTACGACCAGTTCAAAAAAGGTTAGCAAGATTACTTGCTCCAAATATTCAATTTTCTAAAGATGTTGTAGGCGAAGATACTATGAAAAAGGCAAAAAATCTTAAAAATGGAGAAATTTTACTTTTGGAAAATTTGAGATTTGAAAAAGGTGAAACTAAAAATGATCCAAAGTTTGCTGAAAAACTAGCAAGTCTCGCTGAATTTTATATAAATGACGCTTTTGGTGTTTGCCACAGAGCACATGCTTCTGTAGAAGCAATTACTAAGTTTTTTGATGAAGATCATAGTGCGGCTGGATTTTTACTACAAAAAGAGATAAATTTTTCTAGAAATTTACTCAAAAATCCTTCTCGACCATTTGTTGCAGTAGTTGGTGGCAGTAAAGTCAGTGGAAAACTTCAAGCTCTTAGAAATTTATTGCCAAGAATTGATAAACTTATTATTGGTGGTGGCATGGCATTTACCTTTTTAAAAGCTCAAGGTATAGACATAGGTAATTCTCTAGTTGAAGAAGATCTTGTCGATGAAGCAACCGCCGTTATGGCAAGAGCCCGAGAATTGGGAGTTAAATTTTATCTTCCTGTAGATGTTGTTGCAGCTCAAACTTGCTCTCAAGACTCCACTATGAAATTTGTTACTACACAAGAAATACCAAAAGGTTGGATGGGACTTGACATTGGACCTGCAACCACAAGATTATTTAGAGAAGCTTTAAATGATGCACAAACTATACTATGGAATGGTCCCATGGGTGTTTTTGAGATACCAAAATTTTCAAGAGGAAGCACACAAATATCACATACTATAGCTGAAGCGCATGCGACTACAGTTGTTGGCGGCGGAGATACTGCTGATGTAGTTGCTCGTTCAGGTGATGCTGATGATATGGCCTTTATATCAACTGGCGGCGGAGCTAGTTTGGAACTTATAGAAGGAAAAGAATTACTAGGTGTTAAGCCTTTGTACAATAAGGATGAAGAATGATAATAGCATCAAATTTCAAGACAAATCATACAAGAGCAAGTACTCAAGATTTTGTTAATTTTATAAACAATCAAGACTCGTTTTGCGAAGTAAGAATTTACCCTCCTTTTACGGCTTTGGATGATTTTGAACTAAAGCCAAATATAAAAGTAGGCGCACAAAATTTTTATCCAGTAGAAAATGGCTCTTACACTGGCGAAATAGGATCTACCCAACTAGATGAATTTGATGTGCAAAGTGTGCTTGTCGGGCATTCTGAACGAAGGCATATTTTTGGTGAAAGTCAAAAAAGTATATGTGAAAAATTTGAATTTGCCAAACAAAAAGAGTATGAAATAGTGTATTGTGTAGGCGAACCTAAAGAAATAAGAGAAGAGGGTATAGAAGCCGTTATGTCGTATCTTTGGAATCAATTTGATGGTATAGATATTGACTATGAAGATTTAGTGGTTGCATATGAGCCTGTTTGGGCGATAGGAACTGGACTAAGTGCGAAAAACGAAGATATAGACGAAGTACTAAACAAATTGAGAATAAAAATAAAAGCTCCGTTATTATATGGCGGCAGTGTAAAAGTAGATACTACTAAGGAAATATTGAGTTTAGAAAATTGTGATGGTATTTTAGTGGGAACTGCAAGTTGGGATGTAAATAATTTTTCAAAAATGATAGAAATATCAGATAATTTATAAAAGGATAAACATGGTAATGAAGGAAAAAAAAGGTTTAATTGTAGGAATTGCAAATAATAAATCAATAGCGTATGGCATAGCAAAAGCTTGCAGAGAACAAGGGGCACAACTCGCTTTCACATTTTTAAATGACCAACTTAAAAAAAGAGTAGATCCGATAGCTACTGAGTTTGGTAGTGATAAAGTATATGAATTAGATGTAAATAATGATGAACATCTGGAGTCTTTAACAAAATCTCTAAAAGAAGATTTTGGGGAGATTGATTTTGTTGTTCACTCTGTTGCATTTGCACCTCGTGAAGCACTTTCAAATCCTTTTTTAGAGACAACAAGAGAAGCTTTTGATATCGCTATGGGAACTTCTGTTTATTCTTTAGTAGCACTTACAAGGGCAGTTATGCCTGTGATGAGCGAGGGTGGGTCAGTTCTAACACTCACTTATCTTGGAGGACCAAAATATATCCCTCATTATAATGTAATGGGCGTTGCAAAAGCAGCTTTGGAGTCTAGCGTTCGATACTTAGCGGTAGATTGCGCAAGAGCAAAAAATGTTAGAGTAAACGCAATAAGCGCAGGACCTATAAAAACTTTAGCAGCTAGTGGAATAGGCGATTTTAGAATGATTTTAAAATGGAATGAATTAAATGCCCCGCTTGCCAAAAATGTAACAACAGACCAAGTTGGAAATAGTGGAATGTATCTTTTAAGTGACCTTTCAAGTGGAGTAACAGGCGAAGTCCACTATGTGGATGCCGGTTACAATATCATGGGAATGGGTATGGATGATATAGATGACGAAGGACAGACAGTTCTGGCATGGGATAAAAATAAGTAAAATGTTAAAGTTAGCACTACGAAAGATTTTTTATGTAGTGCTAATGCTTTTTATTATTTCCATCATCTCATTTGGCGCAATTCATTTGGCTCCAAATTCTTTTTTTGCAAGTGGTGAATTAAATCCAAATATCACACCTGAATCGTTAGAGCAATTGAAAAAAGTATATGGCTTAGACAAATCACTTACGATGCAATTTTTCTCTTGGTTAAATGCAATAGTCCACTTAGATTTTGGTATCTCTTTTGCTAGTGGAAAAATGGTCAAAGATGAGATTTTATCTCGTATTCCAATTACATTGATTATAAATGTCATCAGCATGATATTTGTTTTTATAATATCGATATACTTTGGTATAAAAGCAGCCTTTAAACAAAATAGCAAATATGACACTTCTATCAAGAATGTTTCATTAGTAAGCTATGCTATGCCTTCATTTTATTTGGCTCTAATCTTAGTGATACTTTTTGCCGTTAAATGGAAAATTTTTCCTATTTCCGGACTTCATTCACCCTACAAGTTGGAAGGAATTCACTACTATCTTGATGAGGCTTGGCATCTAGTTTTACCAGTGTTTGTTTTGACTTTTGGCGGAGTTGGAAGTTTGATTATGTATGTTAGAAGTTTGAGTGTGAATATTTTAAAGAGTGACTATATATTTTTTGCAAAATCTCGGGGCATCGGTAAAAAAGACCTGTTTTGGAGATATGTATTGCCAAATCTTTCACCTCCTGTTGTTACGATACTCGGGCTTTCATTGCCTGGACTTATCGGAGGGAGTGTAATTTTAGAGACAATTTTTTCCATAAATGGTATGGGATTACTTTTTTATCAAAGTGCATTAAGCAGAGATTATCCGGTAATCATGGGTATCTTGATAATTTCTGCTTTTTTGACACTGCTTGGCAATGTAATTGCCGATTTGGTGCTCTTAAAATTAAACCCATTTTCTAGGAGAAATTAAAATGAAATATATATTTATGACTTTTGTTATAATTATGGTGAGTGGCTGTGCTACTTGGAATGGTGTAAAACAAGACACAAAAACAGGCGCAGATTGGACTAAACATAAAGTAAATGAGGGTGCAACTTACATACAGGAAAAAACAGAATAATTCTTTACATGTAGTTTTTGCTACATGTAAAGAATCTATGGGTTAGCTACCAAATAGATTTTTTAAGGCGTTTGGATCTTTGATTTCGCTTGCATCTGTTGGAGTTAATCCCTCTTTTTCTATCAATTCAATCTCGTACCCTGTAAGCATTGAAGTAAGTCTTATATTTATACCGCTTTTGCCGATAGCTTTTGATTTTTGATCAGCCAATAATGTTACTTGAGCTTTATTTTCACCCACAATTTTTACACTTGATATGATGGCCGGACTTAAAGCTTTAGCGATAAAAATCTCAGGTATAGTTGAGTATTCAATACAGTCAATATTTTCACCATGCAGCTCTTTGCTTATAGAGTTTATTCTTACTCCTCTGGTTCCAACTGTTGCACCAACAGCATCAACATTCGGGTGAAGTGAAGTAAGTGCGATTTTAGCTCGTTCCCCTGGAATTCTAGCAGATGCATTTATCTCTATCAATCCATCTTTTATCTCAGGAACTTCTAGGTGTAATAAGGCTTCTAAAAACTTTGGGCTGGTCCTTGAAAGTTCAACCACAATACCTTGGGGCTTTTCTATAAAAACTTTTCTTATTACGCTTTTAACTACATCACCAACTTTAAATTTTTCACCTTTTATTCTACTTCTTCTTGGCAGTATTGCTCTTACTTCATCTATCTCTATATAAGTATTTTCTTCTTGATCCACTCTTACAACAGATCCAAAAACACGATTATTAATCATGTTCTTATATTTATCAAATATTTTAGCTTCTAGTAGTCTTTGGATATGAAATTCTAATTCTCGCTGAAGTGTAGATGCTGCAGTTCTGCCTAAATTATCAAGTGGTAATTCATAAGTTAATTCGTCATCCACTTCGATATCCGGATCCACTTCCTTTGCCTCGCTTAAAGATATAAAATTTTCATTTTCTTCGCTTAATTTAGCATCATCATCTTTTAAAACTATAACTTTTTGATATAGTTTTAAAGTTTTTGTTTCAGGATTTATCTCAGCTCCATATTCATATTCTCTACCATAAACTTTTTTTGCAGTGTTTATGAGAGCTATAATAACAGTATCTTTTACCTCATTAATCTCTAAGCCTTTTTCATTGGCGATGGATTCTATAATGTCTAATATTTTACTCAATTTACACCTCTTTTTTAGGCATATAGCAATGCCAATAAATTTTTCGCAACAGAACAACATCAAATTTTGGAGTTTTAAATAATTGCGAGCTCTGGAAGTTGGTAATTATATCTAAAAAGCTTTTTTTATTCAAGTATGTGGCAGAATATTTTTTTTACCATTGATTATTTTTAAAAAAGGTGATAATATATCTATATAGTTTAGTCACTAAGACTAACTATAGTTTAGCTATATTATATAAATATTGGAGGCACAAGATGAAAAAATATCAAATTGTAGATTCGATTATGAATGACTTTTTTGCCAGAACAAAAGTGGAAAATATAGATGCATTATCTAATCGTTACTTATGGACAGATGCATTTGCATTATGCAATTTTTTGGAACTCTACCAATATACAAGAGAAGAACGCTATAAACAGATGGCATTATCGTTAATCGATGATGTGCATGCCGTCTTAGGGTGTTACCATTTAAAAAGCAATAAAAAGGGGTGGATTAGCGGTTTAAGTGAAAAAGAAGCCAAAGAGCATCCTACTATAGGAGGCTTGCGTATTGGAAAACCTATGGAAGAACGCACTGCTGATGAGCCCTATGATAGCAACGAGGAATGGGATCGTGATGGACAATACTTCCATTATCTTACCAAATGGATGCAAGCATTAAGCAAAACAGCAGTCGTTACTGAGGATACAAAGTATATCCGCTTTGCAATTGAACTTGCGAAAACTGCACACAAAGCATTTATCTATACGGCGTCAGATGGGTTAAAACGGATGGTTTGGAAAATGAGCACGGATTTGAGCAGACCATTAGTGCCATCTATGGGACAGCATGATCCGCTTGATGCTTTTGTGACTTATTTGCAATTAGATTCCATCGCAAAATCGTTACATGTGAGTGATATATCAAAGAACCTTAATAAGGAGATAATTGAAGCACAAGACATGTGCGCTAGAATGGAATTTGCAACAAGCGATACTCTTAGCATTGGCGGATTGCTGAGTAATTCATATCAATTAGCGCAGTTATGCACTCAAGACTATGATATTTTTGATGAGACACTGATAGCTGTATCACTTAAATCGGCGCATGATGGCTTAAATATTATATTACAAAATGATACCTTTGAATATCCATCGGAATATCGATTAGCATTTCGTGAATTAGGGCTTGCCATCGGATTGGAAGCTTTGGAAAAACTGATAGCCTTAAGCCAAAAATATCCAAAATACCTGTCAGAATTTCAGATTCAATTAGATATATTGGCACAATTTATTCCCATCAAAGATACGATTGAGGAATTTTGGCAGATACCAGAGCGTCAGCAAAGTCTTACTTGGAAGGAACATATTAACATCAACTCTGTTATGTTGGCGACTAGTTTAGCACCAAATGGATTTTTAGGTATTTTAAAGGAGAAAAACTAATGAAAACTAATAAAGAACTTATTCAAAGTATGCGTGATTCTGGCGTATTGAAAAATCCTGGGATTACCAGAGCATTTGAAAAAATCGACCGAAAATATTTTCTGCCAGAACCTTTTAATGCAGATATGTATGGGGATTACCCATTGCCAATTGGAAATAATCAAACCATCTCACAGCCAACGACAGTGGCATTTATGTTGGAATTACTAGATGCTAAAGTTGGAAATCATATTTTAGACATAGGTTCTGGCTCCGGTTGGACGGCGGCATTGTTGAGTGAGATTGTAGGCAATGAAGGCGAGGTAATTGGATTAGATAGAGTGGATGAGCTTGTTAAGGCTGGTCAAAAAAATCTTTCTCAGTTTGGATTTAAACACAGTCGTATTGAAAAAGCTAGCGATAAATTAGGAAAACCAGATGAGCAATTTGATGGAATTTTGGTTTCTGCTAGTGCACCTGAAATTCCACATGAATTGTTCAAGCAACTCAAAATCGGTGGAATACTGGTTATCCCTGTACAAAATTCTATTTTCAGATTTAAAAAGCTATCGAATTCACAGGTACAAAAGGAAGAATATGTTGGATTTAAGTTTGTACCTTTGATTTATTGAGG
>CAZYTB010000089.1:0-9534 GCA_964650375.1 uncultured Campylobacterales bacterium
GTCATACCCATACCAATTGCTACCATAACCGAGTCTTTTACATAAACAACACAATTTGATTTTGTAAGACTTGCAATTTTATATGCTATTTCCAAATCTTTTAATTCCCATTTTTCTGACTCCCTTTTACTCATACGCTTTGATTTTTCAACCTCATCCTCAGCCACTTTATCACTGTTTTGATAAACAAATCCACCATCTACATGTTTAAAATCATATTCATCATCATTTAAGACCAGATATTTACTCTCTTGTGAGAAAATTTTAATTCTTTTTTTCTTCTCAAAAACCTTTAGTGCATCAGAATCCACATTTGCAGCAATTATAACTTCTACAAAAATCTCATTTATTTTATTTGCTAACTCCGCATCTAGTCTTCCATTGACTGCTACAACTCCTCCATAAGCTGAAATTGGATCACACCTAAGAGCTTTTTTATAAGAATCTAAAAGCGATTCTCCTATAGCAAAACCACAAGGATTTGCGTGTTTTATGATTGAAACAGCAGGAGCATCACCAAATGAAGCTGCTATCTTTAAAGCTCCATTTATATCTGTCATATTATTAAAACTGGCCTCACCTTTTAAAATTTTGAAATTATTTGTAAAGAAATAATCAAATTCATAAAGCGCACCTTTTTGATGAGGATTTTCACCGTATCTTGTATCAAATGCTTTACTTCCTGTGATAAATTGCATTGCTCCAAAACCATCATTAAATCTTTTATTCATATAATTTGCAATCATACTGTCATACGCCGCAGTATGCTCAAACGCTTTTATCATAAGGTTTCGTCTAAGCTCAAGAGAATTTTTACCATTTTTAAGCGCATCAATGACCATATCAAAATCGATAACATCTGTCACGATTAAGACATCATTGAAGTTTTTAGCGGCACTCCTTACCATAGCAGGTCCACCGATATCAATATTTTCTATAATTTCATCAAAATCATCTGTTTTCGTAATTGTCTCTTTAAATGGATAAAGATTTACACAAACCAAATCAATCCCAACGATGCCATATTCTTTTGCAGTCTCTACATGTGAGCTCAACTCTCTCCTGTGTAAAATTCCGCCGTGAATATGAGGGTTTAAAGTCTTCACTCTTCCATCAAACATCTCTGGAAATTTTGTAACTTCACTAATCTCTATCACTTTTACGCCTTCATTTTGTAAAAGTTTAAATGTTCCGCCAGTTGATACAATCTCATACCCCAACTCTTCTAAACTCTTAGCAAACTCTACTACACCAGTTTTATCACTCACACTTATTAATGCTCTCATTTATTTCCCTTATCAAGTAAATATTTAATAAAATATTATATAATACTTTCGTTTTAAAAAGGATAAAAAAGATGAATATATTTGATAAAGAAATAGATAGAACAAATACACATTGCGAAAAATGGGATAAGTATAAAGGGCAAGATGTTATTCCTGCATGGGTTGCAGATATGGATTTTAGCTCACCTATGTGCATAATAGAAGCACTTGGGCGAAGAGTAGAACATGGAATTTTTGGCTACACAGCTATTGATGAAGATACTTATGACAGCGTCATAAACTTTATCAAACGACATCACAATTGGGAAATTAAAAAAGAGTGGATAGTATGGGTAAATGGCGTGGTACCTAGCATGAATATCGCTTGTAAAATATTAAATGACAAAGAGAAAGTAATCACGACAACACCGATATACCCACACTTCGTAAAAGCCCCAAAAAATGCAAATAAAAAATTGGCACAAGTGCCATTGAAAGAAATAAATAACAGATGGATTATAGACTTTGATGAATTTGAGAGCAAGATAAGCTCTACATGTAAGCTTTTTTTGTTTTGCAATCCTCACAATCCTGGAGGAACAGTTTTTAATAAGGATGAGTTAGAAAAAATCAGCGATATTTGCATAAAGCACGACCTTATAATTTGCACTGATGAAATTCATGCCGACCTTGTCATAAACCCAAAAGCAAAACATATCCCAATAGCATCTTTAAATGATGAAATAAAAGAGCGAAGCATAACTTTGATGGCTCCTAGCAAGACTTTTAATATAGCAGGACTTCAAAGCTCATATGCCATAATACCAAACAAAGATTTAAGACTTAAATTTCAAAAAGAACTTAGAGGAATGGGTAGTGGTATAAATCTGTTAGCAATTACGGCAACAAAATCAGCTTACAATAACGGCGATATTTGGCTAAGTGAGTTAAAAAAATACCTTTTGGAAAATTACGAACTAATAAAAAGCTTTGTATATGAAAATAAAGATTTAAAAATGCTTTCAAATGACGCTACATTTTTAGCTTGGATTGACTGCTCTTTGCTACATGTGAAGAGTCCTTATGAATTATTTTTAAAATATGGGCTAGGTTTGAGCGATGGAAGTGCTTTTGGAGATACAAGCTTTGTGAGGTTAAATTTCGCCACTACAAAGAAAAACTTGCAAGAAATCCTTTTTAGAATGCAAGATGCCATTGATAATTTAAGTAAATAATATTTTGAGATATTCCTTTATTTAGAGTATCTTAAATCAAATTTCACTTATCTTTAAAACTAAAGCCTTGTTCCTCAAAGTATTTTGCAATTTGACGAAAATAAATATTTTCATAAAAACCAGCAGTTTGTTCTTTGTAAGAATTTAAATAATCCATATGATTATCGTCTCTAAATTTCTTCAAATCTTCTTCATATTGCTCAACGCCAACTTTTATTTTTTTATCATCATAAATATCTTCAAACACAAAACTTTCAAGTGGAACTCTAGGTTTCAATGGTGCATTTTTTGCCTCATAACTAGGAACTCCTATAGTGGAGCCAGCTACAGGAAATGTCAAAAGAGGAAGCTCTAAAAGCTCTATAAGTTCTTTTATATTTGCCCTTATTCCACCTATCGCAGTTGTTCCATATCCTAAAGATTCAGCAGCACTTTGGAGTGAACTGAGCATAATTCCTGCGTCAGTTATACCAACTATAATGCCTTCAGCAGACTTATGTATAACCTGTGTTTTTCCGATACTTGCCGCTGCATATGCAGTTCTATTAAAGTCTATAACAAAAGTTACGAAAACATCTGCACTCTCAATTTGAGGTTGACCACCGGCAAGTTTAGCAATTTTTTTAATTTTTTCTTTATCTCTTGTGTAAACTAAAGAAATTTGTTGACCATTTATTGATGTGGGGCATCTTTGAGCTGCTTTAAATATCAACTCCAAATCTTCATCACTCACATGTTCACCCGTAAAACTTCTGATTGATTTTCTATTTAAAAGCTGTTTCAATATTGCATTTTCTTTTTTCATATATTTCTCCTATACGCTTAAAGCGTGAATCCTTAATATCTTAGTAACTTTTGCAAAAGCAATTCTTCAACATTTTGTCTAGAATCTAAAATTGCCATAATGTACACAGTATCATCTCCAACTTTATAGATTATACGCCAAAGAGAGGCAACTACCTCTTTATACAATGTTATCCCTTCTTTTTGAAGGTCAGGAACAACACGACCTTTTAATGGAAAAAAGTTTGACGACTCGGCTTTTTCTCTAATTTTAAGATAAACATCTTTAACAATTAGCGGACTGTCATTTTTTATATAATCAATTATATTTAATAAGTCACTTTTTGCATTTTGTGTCCATTTTAGCTTATATATTTTTAACATCTATTTTAATAATTCTTCAACTGATGCAAACACTTCTTTTTGATCTACTAAATTTCCATTTCTTATATCCTCTTCAGCAAACGAAAGTAGTTTTAGTAAGCCAATTGTATTTTTCATATTTTCGTAGCTTTTTGGATCTTGAATAACTGTTTTTGCTTCACCATTTTGTGTGATAATCATTGGTCTATGTGTTTCATTTATCTGCTTCAGTACATCAGCTGCTCTATTTTAAAGATATGTTATTGGTCTAATATCATTCGTAATCTGCATGTCAAACTCCTTTAGTCTTTTAATGGTACCATATTCAGACCGATTATACAAGAATTTAAAATTATACTCCTGCCGTTAAATCTAAATTTTTCGTATGATTTTTAAAAATGGAATTTAAATGGCAGGTGTGTAGGTTTTATTACTAAAGCAGCCTCGTTCTATTTATTGTCTACTTATGACTCATACTTAAATATCATTTATTTGCTTCACTAGTTACAAAAAAGTATAATATATCAATCTCTTTATTTGTTAAGAAGTAGGTTGGCATGACTTTATGGGTTGTGTTTAGAGCATCAAAAAATTGTTTTCTACTGAGTGATGTTATAGCTGGTGCTTCTAAAATTTTTGGTTTTCCTTTGACTTTATAGTGTGCTATTACTAATCCCTCGCCTTTTTTGCCGTGGCATTTGTTGCATCCTATTCCTCTTGGGTTTGCGTAGAGCATCTTTGCATACTCCATCTTTGTTATAAAATCTTCTGCGAAAACAGAAGATAAAAATAATAAAATAATAAAAAATACTTTCATAAAACTCACTTTAAATACTTATTTGTTATAATACAACATAAACAATAAAGGCAGAGTAAAAATAGATGAATATTTTAGATGGAAAAGCATTGTCTAGCAAGATAAGAGCTGATGTAAAAGAAGAAATCGAAAAGTTGGAAGAAAAAGGCATAACCCCAGCGTTAGCTGTCATACTTATAGGTGATGACCCTGCGAGCAAGACTTATGTAAGTATGAAAGAAAAAGCTTGTGGCGAGACTGGGATGTACTCGATAGTTCACAAAATGCCCTCTTCCATATCTGAAAAAAAGATATTGGAAATTATCGATATGATTAACCATAACGACTACATAGATGGGGTTCTTGTACAACTTCCACTTCCTGCACATATTGACACTACTAGAATTTTAGAAGCAATTGACCCAAAAAAAGATGTAGATGGATTTCATCCTTTCAATGTAGGAAGATTAGTCTTGGGATTGGATAGTTTTGCTCCTTGCACTCCTCTTGGAGTTATGAGGCTTTTAGAAGAATACCGGATAGACACTAAAGGACTGGATGTTTGCATCGTTGGAGCTAGCAATATAGTTGGAAAACCTATGTTAAATCTATTGCTAAATGCTGGAGCAACAGTCGATATATGCCATATTCTTACAAAAGATTTAAAAGCACATACATCAAAAGCTGATTTGATTGTAGTTGGTGTAGGAATTGCTGGTCTTATCACAAAAGACATGATCAAAGAAGGGGCGATAGTCGTAGATATTGGAACAAATAGACTAGAGAGTGGAAAATTAGTTGGAGATGTAGATTTTAAAAAAGTAGCTCCAAAATGCTCGTACATAACCCCTGTTCCAGGAGGAGTAGGACCCATGACAATAGCAATGCTTTTGGCAAATACTTTAAAAGCGGCAAAAAATAGACTTCCGAAAGAAGAACAATAATATGAAAACTAAATTAAAAAGTTTATATAAATTTTCAAATAGCTGGACTGGTACTGTTGTCATCGTTTTACTTGTTATATTTTTTATAGCCCAAGCCTTTGTTATTCCTAGTGGCAGTATGAAAAATACACTTTTGATTGGTGATCATCTTTTTGTTAAAAAATTCTCTTATGGTGTTCCTGTGCCTCATATACCTTGGATTGAAGTACCCATTCTTCCAGATTTTAGAGGAGATGGTCATTTGATTGATGCACAAGGTCCAAAAAGAGGTGATATAGTAGTATTTAGATATCCAGGCAATATAAAAATTCACTATGTAAAAAGATGTGTAGCCCTTGGTGGTGATGAGATACTTTATTCAAATGAAACTCTCTATATTAGATTTCGTGAGGGTGATGAGTATATGAAAAAACACTTTCAACCAGGACAAATAAAAATTATTGGTGGCAAGATATGGGTTAAAAATCCATTTCTTAACATATATCCTGGAATTCATTATGATAAAAATGTAGATATATTTGAGCAAATGAATTTATATATGGGGGCAGACCAATTGGCAATGCAGCCTGCGCTAATAAAAGAATTTCCAAAAAAAGCTGGTTTGGTTTATAACGCTTTTTACAAAAAAGTTCCTAAAAACGAATACTTTATGATGGGCGACAATCGTGATCATTCAAATGATAGTAGATTTTGGGGAAGCGTGCCATACTCACTTATAGTTGGAAAACCTTGGTTTATATACTTCTCCTGGGATAAAGACTATAAGATAAGATGGAATAGAATCGGAAGATCTATAGATAGTTTGCAAAAAGATAAAAGTTTCTTAGATGGAAAGTAAAGACATAATAAAAGTAATAGCTCAGATACTAGCTTTGATGATTGCTATCATTGGACACGAAATTATGCATGGGTATATTGCATACAAATACGGTGACCGCACAGCAAAAGATGCAGGCAGACTCAGTATAAATCCTATAGTACATGTGGATCTTGTGGGCACCATCATCTTACCAGCACTACTTTTTTTTACTCACGCTCCTTTTTTGTTTGGCTGGGCAAAACCAGTGCCTATAAATATGAGGGAAGTAATGCAAAATGGTGGATATAAGGCTGCTATATTTGTTTCTTTGGCTGGTATCGCATATAACTTTACTTTAGCGATTGCTTGTACGATATTGCTTGGTTTTTTAAATGAGCCAACATCGTACTTTGGTCTATTTTTTGTATATTTGATAATTCAATCTCTCATATACAATGTAGTTTTAGGAGTTTTCAACCTCTATCCAATCCCACCACTTGATGGCTCTCATGCTGTTGCTTATTTTGCTGCCTCAAAAGGATGGTTTGGAATTGTTAACTTTTATGATTCTATCCAAAAATATGGAATGTTAATATTGTTACTATTTATAGCAACTCCATTATCGCAGTATTTTTTCGCTCCTATTGGATATATAATTAATTATTTGATTGCTTTTACACACTAAATTTTAAGTTGGGGTGTTTACCCCAACGCATCAAACATATCTTTTGTAACTTGACTCAACTCTTGCGAACCATCAATCTGGACAAAAACACCCATCTTTTTATAAAAATCTATCAATGGGGCAGTTTGGGCATGATAAGTTTCTAGTCTATTTTTGACAGTATCAACATTGTCATCTTTTCTTATGATAAGAGCAGTTCCACAAACATCACAGATACCTTCAACTTTTGGTGGATTAAACTCTGTATGATATGTTGTTCCACATTTTGGACACACTCTTCTTCCTGCAATTCTTTGTACGATTAACTCATCGGGGGCATCAAATGACAAAACTTTATCTAGTTTATTACCACTATTTTTCATCAAATCATTTAAAGCCTCTGCTTGTTTCAGAGTTCTAGGAAAACCATCTAAAATAAAACCATTTTTACAATCATCTTTGCTTAATCTGTCTTTTATGATACCAATAATTGTAGAATCAGGAACCAACTTTCCCTCATCCATAAATTTTTTAGCTTCTAAGCCCATCGCCGTTTTTTGTACTATCGCAGCCCTCAACATATCACCAGTTGAGATTTGAGGAATACCATATTTTTCTACTAAAAATTTTGCCTGAGTTCCTTTTCCGACTCCAGGTGCTCCAAATACCATTAAATTCATGTATTTATCTCCTAACTTTTTATGTTATGATATAGTATTTTATTTTAATAAAACCTTTTTACATATTTTCTAATGTTCCTTATGGTATAATTTGTCTTAATTTTATACAGAGGAAATTTTTTGAAATTTTTTATTGCAAGTGACCATGCCGGAGTAGAAGTAAAACCAAATGTGATTGAAATGCTTACAAAAATGGGGCATGAAGTCATAGATCTAGGTCCTAGAGATAACTCTAGAGTTGATTATCCTGATTTTGCTCATAAATTATGCCGTGAAGTTTTAATACATGAAGGCTCTGAAGGTATTTTAATTTGCGGAACAGGAATAGGTATGAGCATGAGTGCAAACAAACACAAAGGCATAAGAGCCGCACTTTGTCATGATGAATATACTGCCAAAATGGCAAGAGCACATAATGATGCAAATGTACTTTGTTTTGGAGAGAGAGTTATTGGACTTGGAGTGATTGAATCCATACTAAATGGATGGTGCGAAACAAACTTTGAAGGTGGGAGACACGCACAAAGAGTTATAAAGATAGAAATATAATTATGACAGATTGGCTTATAACTACAGTTTTAATATCTCTTAGCGTTTACTTGCTAGTGATGGTTTTTTATTATAAAACACTGCTAAAAAAAGAGAAGCGAGGCAATATTATTGTCAAAGAAACTTTAGGTGATGCTGAAGTAGTTATTAGAAAATACCAAATTCAACTTCAAAGATCTCTTGGAAATATAGATATACTAAGCGATGAGTTAAATAAAATAAAGAATGATTTAAAATCCTTAAGGACAAGAAACTCACAGTATAGGATGGAGAGTGAAAAAGAAAGACAAAGAATAAAAGAGCTTGAAGGTAAAATTGAGGCACTTTTATAATGGGCTCTGGCATCATAGCTTACTCATCCGTATTGTTAATCACTGCTTTATTTGTCTATATTAAAATAAAAATTTTTAAATAAACAAGGCTACAATATGAAAACACTAAGTTTGAACGACAAAGATTTTTTGCTTAAATCGATAAGAACTGTTGAAAACTTTCCAAGGCCAGGAATTAGCTTCAAAGACATAACTACACTCCTTGGAAATAAAGAAGCCTATACTTTTTTAATGAATCATTTAGAAGCTAGGTACAAAGATATGGAGATTGACTATATTGCCGGAATTGAAAGCAGAGGTTTTATTTTTGGGGCTGCCCTTGCTACAAAGCTTCGAACAAGATTTGTACCGATTAGAAAACCTGGAAAGCTACCATATACCACCATTAGTGAAAAATATTCATTAGAGTATGGGGTAGATGAAGTGGAAATTCATATAGATGCTTTTAAGTGTGAAAAAGATAAACCTAAAGTACTTCTCATAGACGATTTAATTGCAACTGGAGGTACAGCAAATGCTGCTGTAAATCTTATAGATAAAGCTGGTGCAGATTGTATAGAAGCTTGTTTTGTCATAAATTTAAAATTTTTAAATGGCGACAAAGAGATAAAAAAAACTACTTCAGTTTATTCAGTATTGGAGATTGAGTGATGTATATTCCTAAAAAATCAAAATTTGATCCAGATATTAATGGACATTTTGGAAATTTTGACACGGAGGGATTCTCTTATGGTGGAAGATATGTGCCTGAGACGCTCATGCCTACACTTCTTGAGCTAAACAAAGAATATAATAAAGTCAGATTTGATAAAGATTTCTGGAGTGAAGTAAACTATTATTTAAGTGATTATGTTGGAAGACCATCACCTCTTTACTATGCAAAAAATTTATCTGATGAATTAAATGCAAAAATTTATCTAAAAAGAGAAGATTTAAATCATACAGGTGCTCACAAGATAAACAACACAATAGCTCAGGGTATACTAGCTAAAAGAATGGGCAAAAAAAGAGTGATAGCGGAAACTGGGGCTGGACAACACGGTGTTGCAACTGCAACAGTTGCGGCTCTTCTTGGTTTAGAATGTGATGTATTTATGGGTGAAATTGATGTAAAAAGGCAAGAG
>CAZYTB010000090.1:0-9424 GCA_964650375.1 uncultured Campylobacterales bacterium
ATAACGATTTTTCACCAATTTCTTTTATATTATTTTTATCTTCAATTTCTTCAATGTTATCTTCAAACTCATTAATATTATCTGTGATTTCTTCGAAATTGTTTTTATTTTCCTCGAAATTTTCATCAGTTTCATCAGTTTCCTGAATCACATCGGTTTCTTCAAGATTACCTTCAATCTCTTCACCATCCGATATTAAACTATCATCATTTTTATCCAAAAGTATTTCATCAACAGCATCTACCCTAAGTTCAGGCATATCCAAATCATCTTCACCAATTTGCTCCTCATGCTCATCATCTTCCTCTTTCTCTAATTCATTCACATCTTCATCTTCTAATAATTTTTTTACTTCATCAATATCTTCACTATCTAAAACAGATGTGCCTAATTCGTTATTATCTTGAATGTTTTCTACATCATCTATAGGCAATTTTTCTTCAATAAGAGTATCAGGCTCTGTATCTACTTCGGGCAATTTTTCTTCAGTTTCTGCTAAATCATCAGTAACTTCTTCTTCTGATTCATCAATGCTTACTTGGCTTAAATCTTCATCCATAATTCTTTCATCATTACTTACTTCTTCATCACTCTTATCGTCTTCTGCATTTTCTTCTTTTTCAAAATCAGGTAGCGTATAATCATTTGGCATGGGAATGTCTAAACTATCTAGAGTATCCAAATCTAGAGCAAATTCATCTTCTTTTTCTTGCTCTGCATCATCTCCAAAAATTTCATTATCCTGTCTATCTAGTATTTTTTCCTCATTATATTTATTTATTTTTTTTAATAAATCTACAAAATCTGTTGGCAAAAATGGCCTTTGTAGAAAATAATTAACAAACCCTGGTTTACTGGTTCCTCTAGGTCCAATATAAATAATTTGTCCTAAATTTCCAGTCTCTTTCAGTAGTAAAATAGAGTTTTCTTCCACAGACTCACTATCGATTATAGTGATGTCAAAATCTTTATCTAAATCTATATCATCATTGTTGAACTCTTCAAGTTCATAACCTAATTTTTCTGCACTCAGATGAATAAGCCTCGAAACAGCTGTATTGTTATTTATCAGAAGAAGGTGCATTATAACTCCTTAAATTACTTTGTAGGTTATTTTAATATAATATAAATTATGATTGCATTAAAGAAGGTTCTGTATGTTAAATATATTTATTATTCTACTTTTTCTTTTTTTCGGTTTTTGTAATTTATCCTGCTTTGTTTTGCCTCATTTTGTAAAATTCTCCAGGTGTTATTTATATCATCTTCTTTGAGCGCAATAGTTGGCTTCTCGTCACTCTGCTCCAGGGCTTCATCTTTTGGACAATCTTTGACACACTCTCCACAATAAATACAAAGATGAGAATTATAATGATAAAGTTTGCTTCCATCAAGATTTTGTGTAAAAATAATAGAATCAGCGGGACAAACTTTCTCACAAATATCACAAAAGATGCAATACTCTTGCGTATATTTTATCAAACCACGATAATTTTTTGCCCTGTGTATTGGTATCTTTGGGTAATTGCTCGTTAATGGTTTTCTAAAAATATTTCCTAGAGATTCAAATATTGATTTTATCATTTTATCTTCTTATTTTGCCGTACAAGACATGCAAGGGTCAAATGAAGCTAAAATAGCGTGAGCATCAGCATAGTTAGCTCCTTTAAATATTTTTATAAAAACTGGCACTTGGGAGAAAGTAGGAGTTTTTATCCTGACCCTGCTGAGCATATTTTCACCCTCTCCTCTTATATAATAAAATATTTCACCTCTTGGAGCTTCTAATCTAACTAACACTTCTCCTTTTGGTTTGCCTTTTGGTTTTACCTGTATTTCACCCTCAGGAAGACCTTCAACTATATTTAAAATCATTTTTATTGAATTCTTTATTTCATGAAGTCTTACTAGATTTCTCGCATGTATGTCTCCGCCTTCACCTAAAATAGTTTCATATCCAACTTCTTCATAAGGCATAAAAGAATTTTCTAATCTAGTGTCAATTTTAGCTCCAGTCGCCCTTGCTAGAGGTCCTGTTGCATTATAAAAATAAGCATCTTCTTTACTTAGCATACCTATTCCTTTAAATTTTAGCGATAGCGACCAATTGTTTTGAAACTTCTCAATCAAATCATCTATTTTATTATCTAAAAGTTTTATATTATGTAAAAGTTGTTTTTCTACATCTTTATCTAAGTCTCTGTTGACTCCGCCAATACTCACAAAATCAAATTGGATTCTATTGCCACTTATTGCTTCTTGTATTTCCATTACAAGTTCTCTGTTGCCCATAATTTTCATAAACATTCCTTCAAAACCAGCGTTTTCCACTGTATGCGAAAGGCAAAGCATATGTGAATGAATACGGTCAAGTTCAAGCATCAAAATCCTTAAATATTGGATTTTTTTATTTAATTCTACCCCAAGTAATTTTTCTATTGCATAAGTATAAGCTAAAGAGTGGGAAATAGCGCAAAGTCCGCATACTCTAGCAACTACATAACCTATTTGTTTGTATTCAAATTTTTGTGTACAAGCTTTTTCAATCCCGCGATGTACGAAACCTACATCCCAGTCAATACCAACTATTTTTTCATTTTCTGTTGTAAAGTTAAATCTAACAGGCTCAAGTAGTGAAATATGTTGAGAACCAATCGGTATATTTATAGTTTTTCTAGTCATTTTCCTGCCCCCTGAGAGGATTTTTGGTTGATGTTTCATCAAGATATAAACCCTTGTCAATTCCTTCTATATCAATACCAAACATGTCAACTACTTCTCGCTCACTCATAATAGCACTTGGTATAATATCCATGATAGAAGGCACTTTTGTTTCATAAGAAATTGTAGTTGTAAAAATCATATATTCATCTTTTGTTTCATACTTTGAAAATATCCATTGAAGTTTACAATTTCCGTTAATATCATCTGCATTTAAACAAACAAAATGCCAACTGTTTTTATCGTAAAAGCTTTTCACTTCTTGTTTCAAATTTTTTAATTCAATTTCTTTTGTCACTCAAAATCCTTTTTGACTTTCTCTTTTTCTTTTGTTTTTAACTCAAGTATTTCAACAGCTTTTAATATGCCATCAATTATAAGCTCAGGACTAGCCGCGCACCCTGGAATATAGACATCAACAGGTATAAAACTATCTATGCCATTTTCTACATTATACATGTCCCTAAAAACTCCGCCAGCACAAGTACAACTACCAAGTGCTACAACAACTTTTGGTTCAGGAATTTGTTTATAAAGTTCTATCAATCTGCTTCTTGATCTATATGTCAATGGTCCTGTTACTAAAAAAATGTCAGATTGTTTTGGATTGCCATTATTTAATATACCAAATCTTTCCAAATCATATTTTGGAGCTAGACTTGCCAATATCTCTATATCACAACCATTACAACTTCCACAATTATAATGAAGTATCCAGGGAGATTTTTTTCTATATTGATTTAATTTCATACAAAACTCCAAATTATTCCAATTATACTTAAGCTAAAACCATAGGTATAAATTATTCTTACCATATCATTTATTTTAATCCTTGCTGTTGAATTATCTACTAAATTTACAAGTAAAAATGAGGAAACAATTAAACCGATTCCTAAGATATGATTATTTCCGCAAAGTATATAAATAAGACTATATATAAAAATAGTTTCTAAAAATTTTGTCATATAGATAAATTCATAAAAAATACCGCCATATTCTACATCTATCCCACCTATAATTTCTTGATGGGCTTTTGGTGCATCAAATGGAGAAAGCCCTGTGATAGCTGGGATTATTATCAAAAGTGCTAAATAATTAAAAATTAAATTAAAAGCTGATGTGCTTGTGGTTAATACTTTAGATATTTCAAAACTACCATAATTTAGATAAATAGCAATCGCAGTTAAAATTAAAATGGGCTCATACGCAACTATAGATAAAAGTTTTCTATTTGCTCCAAGATTTGAAAAGATAGATTTCACACTAAATCCAGCCAGTATATAAAAAATGGAAGCTAAAAGATGAAAATAAACTATATACAATAAATTTTCACCAAAAAATATCAAAAATAGTGTTGCCCAAAGAGTAAAAAAATAAAATAATCCTAATAACCTATGAGATTTATGAATGATAAATGCCCTCTTATCAATCAGTTTGCACATGTCATAAAAAGGTTGAAGCAATGGGGGACCGATTCTTCTTTGCATTTTTGCTTTCAATACTCGCTCAAACCCATAAATAAAACCACCCCAAAGTGGTGCGAATAGTGCTAGAAAAAATGAAATCATAATACACCCGATATTACTAAAGAGCTCAAAAACAACAAACTAATAATATAAATAGTTTTTTTGCTTTTATCAAAGTTGAAATAAAAATTTCCAATATTCTGTTCATATTTTTCACCACATAAATACTCTTTTGCAATATCTATTTTCGTAAATGATATTTTTTCTAATAGTAGGAAAAATAGAACTAGAGTCACAAATGAGATTGTAAAATAAATTGTGATATTTAAGTTTGATATTATGATAAAAAATATACAAAAAAGCATAATGGCAAACAATATATAAGAGCTTAAAAGAAATTCAGATGAAGTTCCTTTATGCTTTTTATCACTACTTTTTGTAGCAATAATCAAACTTGTAACTTTAAAATATAATAGCACCATTAGAGAAGAGCCAAGCGTTAAAAATATTAAAACTATCAAATACATAGGATTTGAATTTATGAGTGAACTAAGGTATTCTATGGAAAAAACTTTTGCAAAAAATAATCCAAAAGGAGGAAGCGTTAAAGATGCAAAAGAGATTAAAATCAAAATTGACAATTTAGGAGCTTTTGATATAAGATTTTCAAAATCATTTATACTCTTTATCGAATAAGCTTTTTCTAGTATTCCAGCACACATGAAAAGAAGGGCTTTTGAGAGGGCATGAAAAAATATGAGATAAAGAACAATTGTTTCGGCTTGTTTGGTGCCAATAGCAGCGATACTAATCATTAAAGCCAGCATGGCAATAGTAGAATAGGCTAAAATTTCTTTAAAATTATCTTTGTCTAAGGCTTTCAACATAGCTGAAAAAAATACAAAAGATGCGTAAATAGATATTATTATGGATGTAGATTCACTAAATGCTGTGGCTAATTTTAGTATCAAAAATGGTGCAATTTTTACTATAGTAGAAGAATGCAGTATCGCACTAACTGGTGTAGGAGCTACCATAGCACCAAGTAACCAGCTCTCAAATGGTATAGTTGCTCCTTTTACAAAAGCTGCTAGTGCTAAAAAGATTATTATTATTTGTGTATAGTTTTTATTTATTATTATTTCGCTAAAAAATATCGGCAATCCATCATATAAGGATATGGAAATTCCAATTAATAAAAAAACTCCGCCTATTTGATTAATTAAAAGTGCATTTAAAGAATTTTTTATCGAAATTGCGTCGTTTCTAAACTTAATAAGCAGATAAGATGATAGTGTTGTAAGCTCAAAAAAGAAGAAAAACAGAAGCAAATTGTTTGACATGACAACCATGTTCATCACTGCTATAAAAAACCAAAGATAACTAATGAAGAAAAGTTTTTTAAATTTAGTAATTTTCTCATATTCCATATATTTATATGAATAAATCACAACAATAGAACCCACTAGATTTATAACAATGAGCATAAAAGCACTTAACTTATCAATAATGATATCAGGAGTTTCAAAATGATTAAGATGTGTTTGACAATATGCATATAAATAAAGTTGTGCAATAGCTAAAAGAAAGATTTTTATATTTTTATATTTGTTTCCCACATATCCAAAGTAAAGCAAAAGTATGACATCCAATACAATCACAATATAGCCTAAAAATTGGGTGATATTTATCTCTAAAGTAAGTTTATTTACAAATAAGTAGCTTGAAAAGAGTGATAAAATTATCATGACTGTAAAAGAAAAAAAATACATAATTTTTTTATTTTGTGAAAGCGTAATAAAAGAGAGCAATAGTGGCAAAATAATATATATCAATATAATCATCATCTATCCCCTATATTTAAACTAAATTCAAATAGACATTTTTTTGTTTTGACTATATCTATTTAAAAATTTTATAGGGCTTAAATTTAACCTTAAAACAATACGAAAAGATGATTTAAAGCTTCTATAAACTCTCTTTTAAATATAAACATCATAGGTCCTAAAACTGCAATCATTACTATGAACCCAACCATAATTTTGATAGGAAAGCCTACAACTAAAAGATTAAATTGTGGCATTGTTTTCATAAGCATTCCGAAAACCAAATCTGACAATAGTGAAAGTCCGACTATAGGAAATGAAAGTATAAAACCATAAACAAACATGCTGCTGACTGATTTTACAAGATATACCCATAAATTTCCACCCGGGTAAAACTCTCCAAGAGGCAGCAAATGTAAAGATTTTGCTAAGAAAATTAATATTAAATGATGAACATTAAAAGCCAATAAAACCAACAATCCTAAGAGTGTCAGTATTTGAGATATTATAGGTGTAGAGATGTTCGACCCCGGATCAATGACACTTGCCATCGTAAAACCCATGACAAACGATATTTGCATTCCTGCCATCTGCAACATAGCAAATACAAGATTAAGTATCAAGCCAGCTATTAAACCTAAAAATAGCTCACTGACAATAGCTAAAGATATGCTTACAATATTCAATTCAATATTTGGCATAGTAGCTAATGGAAATAAAAATATAACCATAAAAACAGCAAGTGCAGTTTTAACAGACACTGGTATTGCCATATGAGAGAAAAATGGGAAAAAAGCAAATAATCCTGTAACCCTGGCAAAGAGCAATAAAAATAGAATAACTTGATTTTGACCAATAAATTCTATAAGTGATTGCATATATACCCTATTCTAAGCCTTTTAGGCTTAAATATTTATGATGTTTACATCTGTTGGCTAACCCTTATTCATGAGTGACCAACAAAAGTGCGCCATTTTTTTCTTTTATATACTCAAAAAGTATATCCATTACTTCATTTGCGGTATTTGAATCCAGGTTTCCAGTTGGTTCATCTGCAAAAATTATTTTAGGTTTTTTTGATAAAACTCTTGCGATTGAAACTCTTTGTTGCTGCCCACCTGAAAGTTCACCAACTTTTTGATTTATAACTTTTTTAATTTTAAATCTTTCTAGCAATTCATCGTCTATATTCGAATTCGTAAGGAGTGTAGATATTTCAATATTTTCATAAGCACTAAAACCTCTAAAAAGGTAATGGGATTGAAATATAATACCTATATCATCTCTTCTCATTTCAACAAGCTCTTTGTTTTTAAGAGAATACAAATTTTTATTAAAGAGTTTTATATTACCGCTATTTGGTTTCAATAAAGTTGAACATATATATAAAAGTGTTGATTTTCCACTACCACTAACACCGGTAATAGACATGGATTCAGATTCATTAAGTGAAAAGTTAATATC
Organism: uncultured Campylobacterales bacterium; assembly: GCA_964650375.1. Lineage (GTDB taxonomy): Bacteria > Campylobacterota > Campylobacteria > Campylobacterales > Sulfurospirillaceae > JAADIZ01. Next base: position 7,478 of record CAZYTB010000090.1, read on the forward strand.
TTTAAAAAGAGGGTAATCAAAAGAATGAGAAATGTTTTTAGCTTCCAAAAGAGGCATGCGTATCCTTTAAAAAGGAAGGAGCGAAGCTTTCGCTCCGCTGATAGTTATTTTAACTGTTCTGCAACTTCACTTGCGAAATCACAACCTTTTTTTTCCAGGCCTTCACCTAGTTCAAATCTTACATATTCTACTAGTTCAATTTTACCGCCAAATTCTTTGGACTTTTCCTCTATAACTTCTTCAACAGTTTTTTTATCATCCATCACATAAAATTGGCTAAGTAGTGTAAATTGTTGATCAAGCAGAGTATTATCAGCTACAAATCTGGCAATTTGTCCAGGAATAATTCTGTCCCAAATTTTTTCAGGTTTATTTTGTTCTTTTAACTCAGCTTCAATATCTTTTTTTGCCTGCTCCATCACTTCATTAGTAAGTTGCAACTGACTTCCGTATAAAGGAACTTTTTTCAAAGGCTTTTTAAGTCTAGCTAATTCTTCATTGCCTTTTTCGATGTCAGCTTTAAGGGCAATTGTCTCTTTTTCTATAAATTCCGGGTCTAATTCAGTATATCTTAAAAGCAATGGTTTCATAGCGGCTGCATGCATACAAAGTTGTCTTATGAATTCAGCACTCGCATCAGCAGTTTTTTCATTATCACATTTTGCAGACAGTAGAACACCGACTCTTCCATTTGAATGAGCATAGCCATTTACAACACCATCGGCTCCGGCTTTTAGAGTTGCAAATCTCCTAAGGACTATATTTTCTCCGATAGTAGAAATTTGGGTATTGAAAAATTCTTCAAATTTTGTACCATCAACCATAGTTGACATTAAGTCTTCCGCACTGCTTACATTACTTGACATAATGTGTGCAGTTGTATTTTTTGTGAAATTTATAAAACTTTCATTTTTTGCAACAAAGTCAGTTTCAGAGTTTATCTCACTAATTGTTGCCTCTTTGTGGTTTGGATTTACTTCAACGCTCACTAAACCTTCACTTGCTAATCTATCTGATTTTTTTGCAGCTTTGCCAAGGCCTTTTTCTCTTAAAATATCTACGGCTTTTTCGATATTTCCCTCTGTTTCACTTAGTGCTCTTTTGCAATCCATCATACCAGCACCAGTCATTTCTCTTAATTGTTTTACTAATTGTGCACTAATTACTGCCATTATTTTTCCTCTGTTTCTTCTTTTACTTCAGGAGCTGCAGCTTTTGCTATTTCTTCTGTGATCTCTGCTTCAGCCTTTTCGTTAACAGCTTCATCTATGATTTCAGCTTTCTCTTCTTCACTTGCTGCAATTTCTTCTTCTTTTATAGAATCTTGATCTCTTATTTCTTTTCCTTCAATCATAGCTTCTGCCATTTCTTTACAAAAAAGTCTGATTGAACGAATCGCATCATCATTTCCCGGAATTGGAAGATCTACAAGATCAGGGTCACAGTTTGTATCTAGTGGAGCTATAACTTTGATTCCAAGTCTTCTAGCTTCCTGTACTGCAATTTTTTCTTTAACAGTATCAATTACAAAAATCATATCTGGTGTAGTTTTCATATTTCTAATACCGCCAAGATAATCTAAAAGTTTAGCTTTTTTTCGCTTAAGCATTAAAGCTTCTTTTTTTGTCAATAATTCAATTTGTCCATCTTCTTCCATCTTTTCTATGATGTCAAGCTTTCTGATTGACTGTTTGATAGTTTGATAGTTTGTAAGCATTCCGCCTAACCATCTGTGATTTACATATGGCATACCACATTTTTCAGCATATTCTTTTACAGCTTGGCTTGCTTGCTTTTTAGTTCCAACAAACAACATTGTTTGTCCCTCAGCAGCAGCATCTTTTACTACATTATATGTATATCTGAAAAAACGCAAAGTTTTTTGTAAATCTATAATATAGATATTTTTTCTCTCACCAAAAATGTATTTTTTCATTTTTGGATTCC
>CAZYTB010000091.1:0-9380 GCA_964650375.1 uncultured Campylobacterales bacterium
CCATACAAACTATATCCTTTTTCAAGCCTTAAAACATCTCTAGCTCCAAGACCTGCAGGAGTTGCACCTAGCTCAACTAATTTATCCCACAATGCTGGTGCTATTTCGTTATTGATATACAGTTCATACCCATGCTCGCCCGTGTAGCCTGTTCTGCTCACGATTGCAGGAGTACCCATGATGATAGTTTCTTTAAAACCAAAATATTTAAGCTCCCCTAAATCAAAAGGAACTAATGACTGAAGCATTACTTGTGAATTTGGTCCTTGAACATCAATCTTTGAAGTCACATCTGACTTATTTTCAAAAACACCTCGTTTAATATGAGATTTTATCTGCTCAAAATCTACATCAATTCTAGCCGCATTTACTACGAACATAAGATGCGTATCGTCTATCTTATAGACTATCAAATCATCGATTACGCCACCTTTTTCATTTAGTAAAAAGCCATATTTACATTTACCGATTGGCAATTTTACAAAATCAGTTGTAGTTGCGTTATTGATACCACTATTTGCGATATCACCTTCATAAAAAAACTCACCCATATGAGAGATATCAAAAAGCGCTACATCATTTCTGCAAGCATTATGCTCTTTTATAACTCCAACATATTGAACAGGCATCTCCCAACCACAAAAACCAATATTTTTAGCATGCAGTTGTTCATGTTTGTCAAATAAAACTGTTCTCTTTAATTCTTCCATTTTGACTCTTTATATTAAATTTGAGGTATTTTAACAGAAATTATATTTTAAACTAATAAAAATATATGATAAATTTTGCTTATTACTTAAACAATTGCAAAGCGTAATATTTACTACACACAATAAATATATAATTGCAAAGAAGGAAAACCAAATGCTAGTAGCAATACTTTTTATAGCAACGATATTTCTTGCTTACAACAACGGTGCAAACGATAACTTTAAAGGTGTAGCAACTTTATATGGAAGTGGTGTTTTGAGTTTCAAAAAAGCTCTTATACTTGCCACAATAGCCACTTTTATAGGCTCAATCTCTGCGATTTTTTTAGCAAATGGATTGGTTGCTAGTTTTTCTGGCAAAGGTTTGGTCGCAACTGATATAGCTGGGTCTGTTAATTTTCTCATGGCAGTTGGTTTTGGAGCCGGCTCTACTGTACTATTGGCAACTCGTTTTGGTTTTCCAGTTTCTACCACTCATGCCATAGTTGGCGGTTTAGTCGGTGCTGGAATGATGGCTGTTGGTTTAAATATTAATTTTTATAATTTAGGCTCTACTTTTGTTATACCTCTTCTTGTTAGTCCAATTATTGCTTTTGCCCTAGGAATCATAGTGTATTCACTTTTCACAAGATTACGTAAAAAAATGGGAGTGACAAAAGAAACTTGCGTTTGTATTGGAAAGCAAAAACAATTTGTTCCTGTAAAAGCACTAACAAATGAACAAGCCACCACCATAGCAACTGATATGAATATACATAACCCAACAAACCTACATGTAGAGATTGCAAACAGTGAGAGATGTGCAAAATTATATACAAATAAAGTGCTTGGTATTTCTATGCAAAAGTTGATAGACTCAGCGCATGTCTTAAGTGGTGCAGCTGTTTCATTTGCTCGCGGGTTAAATGATACTCCCAAGATTGCCGGCTTATTAGTTGCGGCTAAAGCAATTGACATGAGTTTTGGTATGGTTATTATTGCTGTTGGCATGGCTATTGGAGGCTTGTTACATGCTCACCATGTCGCGGTTACTATGAGTAAAAAAATCACAACACTAAACCCGGGACAAGGTTTCTCAGCAAATCTAGTAACTAGTTTTTTAGTAATCGTTGCTAGCAAATTTGGAGTTCCAGTATCAACAACTCATGTATCCGTAGGTGCTATTTTTGGAATTGGCATGGTCACAAAAGAACATAATCCCAGCGTAATCAAAAACATTATTCTTTCTTGGGTAATTACCTTGCCAATTGGTATGGCTTTTAGTGCATTATTTTATTGGATTATTTCTTAAGGACTATTCACGGTACACGACTCTTAACTTTCAATTTTTTCACAATTCGCCCATCTATAACAAGTAAAGATATAAAGATAATAATCATGCCAATCAAGGCATTTGTACTTAAACTCTCATCTAAAACAAAAACTCCAAGAGTGATTGCAGTGATTGGAATTAAAAAAGTCACTAAAGCTAAATTTGTTGCACCAGAACTTGCTAAAATTTTAAAATAAATTATATATGCTAATGAAGTTGAAAAAAGTGCCAACAATATAACAGCTGCACTACTGCCATTCACAACAAATTTTACCATTAATATATCATTAAAATTCAAAATAAAAAGTATAATTGAGCTACAAAACAGCATACCAAAAGCTACAACTAAAGGATTTAGTTTTTTAAATCTTTTTCCATAAACTGCTGCAAAAGCGTAGGATAAAGCAGCCACTAATCCAAAAATTTGAGCACTTTTAAAGCTATAATCAACTTTAGGCAAAAGCAATATTATGATTCCAATCCAGCCCAGGATTAATCCAATCACTTTTGAAAAATCCATCTTTTCATCTTTTGTAAACATATGAGCTACGATTGCCGTAAAAATTGGTGTTGTTGCATTTAATATAGATGCAAGAGAGCTGCTTATCTCTGTTTGAGCATAAGTAAAAAAGCTAAAAGGTATGACATTATTTAAAAGTCCCATTATAAAAAAACTACCCCATAATGATAAAGTCAGAGGTATATTGATTTTTTTATATAAAAGATAAACATATATAAAAATAGAAGCAAAAAATACTCTAAAAAATACTATTTGAAAGACATGAAAATTCTTCAAAGCAACTTCTATTAGAAAAAATGAGCCGCCCCAAAGAAATGATAAAAATATTAACATAACCCAATTTTTTAAACTCACAATTCTACCTTTTTTTCACTTGCCTCATGTGCAATTATGATTTTTTTTCGCTCCATCCCCCATCTATATCCGCTAAAAGCACCTGAACTTGCTATTACTCTGTGACAAGGAATTAAATATCCAATTGAATTTTTACCAATAGCGCTTGCAACTGCCCTGACAGCGTTTGGTTTATCTATAAAATTAGCCACTTCTTGGTATGTTATTAGATTGTTTTTAGGTATATTTATAAGTGCCTTCCAAACATTTATCTGAAAATTGGTTCCTTTTACATGTAAGTCAAAAATTGATTGTTTATTTATAAATATATTATTTGAAATTTCTTGGCATTTTCTGTCATTTTGAATTAAACTTGCCCCAGTCCAACTTCTTTTAAACAACTCTAAAGCCTCAGCAAAATTTTCATCAATAAAAGAAAAATGGCAAATCCCTCTTGAAGTAAAGGCTATAAGAGCTTCACCAAATAAAGATTTGGCAAATCCATATGTTACAACAAGATTTTTGCCCAGTGTTTTAAACTCACCTGGAGTAAGTGCGTGTATATTGACAAACAAATCATGCAATCTACTTGAACTAGAGAGCCCGGCATCTAATGATACTTCTAAAATACTTTTTGATTTTTTTAGCTCACTTTTTGCAAAACTTACCGTAGTATATTGTAAAAACTGCATAGGTGTAATGCCTGCCCATCTTTTAAAAAGTCTTTGAAAGTGAAATTTACTTAAATGAACACTTTTTGCTATTTTTTCAAGTGTTGGCTGGTCTTGGAAAGTTTTATCTATGCAATAAATAGCGTCTTTGACTCTTTTATAGTCATCACTGCTTTGGGTCAAACTCTTTATCATACAATCTCCTTAAAAAGATAATTGTACACAAAAAAGATTATTTATACAATCTGTTTATTGCTATAGTGAGATGTAATCTTTATAAATTTTGTTTTAAAAATTCAATCGTCCTTCTCCATGCTAGAGTAGCAGCTTTTTTGTTGTATCTTGCACTATTTGTATCATTGTTAAATGCGTGATTTGCATCTGCATAGTTAAATAATGAAAATTCTTTGTCGTCAGCTGTTAAGTTTTTAACAAAATTTACAATTCCTGCGCCAATTCGCTTATCCAGACCAGCATAATGTAGCATAATAGGAATTTCTATTTTATATGTGGATTTAAGCCTCTGTTTTCATGAATAACCAAAACAGCACTAAAAGGTCCGTTCCCTTTTGGTTTGGCTTGATAATAACTAATTTCTTTTCCAGATAATTTATAACTTTTCATTGAAGATTCGATATCTTTATCATTTGGATCTACAAGTGCCGCTTGTGCATAATTGTTTTGTAAAATCGGCAACATAGACATAGCAACAGCTGAACCACCTGCCAAGATTCCAAGACGAGTCAAAAAATCTCTTCTAACTAGTGACACATGGGTATATTCATCATATAACTCAATTATCTCTTGCGTAATTTTTGACTTCATAAATACTCCTTTGCTTTATTTTACAAATATTGTATCATAAATAAAAATTATATCAAATAAGTAGAAAAATTTATTAAGTTGGTAAATAACTTACTAAATTTATATATAATACACTATTCGTAATTAAGGATTATCTATGAACGAGCTGAGTATCTCTTGTAAATTAAATACGCTACATGTAAAGTATGATTCTTCACTATTTAACTTTGCTACCAATACTATTGGGGAAATTGTGATGAGGTTTCATAAAAGCTTACCTGATTATAAACCAACACCAACGATAAGGTTATCTTCACTTGCCAAAATGCTTGGAGTTAAAGAGATACTAATCAAAGATGAGAGTCAGCGTTTTGATTTAAATGCCTTTAAAGTTTTAGGTGCAAGTTATGCTATGGCTAAAGCTTTAGCAAAATTATTGAACTTAGAAAATACTAGGCTAAACTTCAACGATATACTAAAACATCAAAATAAATTTAAAAACATCACATTTATAACAGCAACAGATGGCAATCATGGTAGAGCTGTTGCATGGTCTTCAAGAAAGTTTGGATGTAATGCCGTCGTTTACATGCCAAAAGGTTCATCGCAAGCACGGCTAGATGCGATTAGGTCATATGGGGCTAATGCGTCAATCACAGATAAAAATTATGACGATACGGTTTTATATGCCAACGAAATGGCAAAAGAAAACAATTGGCTCTTGTTGCAAGATACTTCTTGGAAAAGTTATGAAGAAATACCTACGCACATCATGCAAGGGTATTTTTCACTCGTTACTGAATTCTTACATAGTAAGCCAAATTCCTGGCCAACACATGTTTTTTTGCAAGCTGGTGTTGGCTCACTTCCTGCCGCGATTGTTGCTTATATGTGCAGTTTTACCGATAAACCCACACCTACTTTTATCATAGTTGAACCCCAAGGTGCACCTTGCTTATATAATTCAGTAAAGCTAAACAACGGGAAACCTTATAAAGTCCATGGAAGTTTAGAAACAATTATGGCGGGGCTTGCTTGTGGTGAACCTAGCCGTATTGCTTTAAAAGTGTTAAATGTCAAGGCAAATGCTTTTATCAAATGTTCTGATAAAATTGCCAAAAGAGGTATGAGAATTTTAGGAAATCCATTGAGAGGTGATAATGCAATTATATCAGGAGAATCTGGCGGAGTAACTCTTGGTCTTGTTTATGAGCTATTATCAAATAAAAAATTTTCTAATATAAAAGATGATTTAAATCTAAATCAAGATTCTAAAGTTTTACTATTTTCTACTGAAGGTGATACAGATTTTGATGCTTATCGCCAGATAGTTTGGTCTTGAATTTACTATAATTTTAACAAAGGGTATAGATGAGTCTGCTTGTTCTTAAACAATGAAAATAAAATGACTACTATTTATGCGCTTAACTCCCCATTTATTGAATTTTACCATTTGCGGATTATGACAAAAATCAAGCTATTCTAGCGATTTCAATGCCTCGGCGAGTTTTTTAGCTATCACCTTATAATTTCTTACTTCAAGGAGTCTTTCCTGTCCTAATTCGCCCATCTTTTGAATTTTATCTTTTGGCATATCAATAATTTTTTCCAATTGTTTTGAAATATCTTCTACATCAAAATCACAAAGCCAAGCATCTTTTTCATTTGTAAATATAGAGTTATTTTGAGTGTTATTTGACATCAGAGACGGAACACCGCTAGTGTAATAATCCATAATTTTTAGATGTACTGAAGTATTAAAAATGCTAATATCTGGTAAAAGTGCCAGTCCTACATCGCATTTTGATATAAAATCCAATAGTTCATTTTTTGTACTTGCTTTTGATATTTTTATTTTATCTGAAATTTCACCGCAGGACTCAATATATGACTTAGCATATTCCTCATCTTTGGTTGAGATATTAAGTTCCCAATTATCTCTTTTTATGATACAAAATGCTTCTAAAACCAATTCAAAATTTCTAAGTTTGCTAAGTGTGCCATCATATGCAAAAACTATTTTTTCATCATTTCTGTTCACTTTCTCTTGAATCCGTTCAGGGTCAATTGCTGAGGGAATGATAAAGGTTTTTGTTTTAACATCTGGATAATAAACCTCTTGCATCTGTTTTGATGTTGGCAAGAAGATATCGCATCTGTCTATCAGCTTTGATTTTATATATGTTTTTATTTTGTGATTTACTATTTTTACCAAACTTGATCTATTTTCAGCTCTTGCTCGTTCTAACTCTCCTGTAATTTTAGGGAAAGATAATCTAAAACCAACTTTTATATTGTATTTGTCTTGATTGTCTAGCACATATTCTAATACATCATGCATATTTCTAATGATAACACAGTCATAACTTGAAACATCTATATCATTACTCTCTAAACACTCAAATAAATTCTTTTTTTCATAGTCTGGTATTATCAAAAGATTATTTTTGCGTCCTAGATAACTCTTAAATTTTGTAAAATAAATTATATCTATGTCCAAATGCTTCGGCAAATATTTTTCAAAAAGGGGTCCTATAAAATTATGTTCAGAATACTCTTCTCTATCAGTAATGTATAAAACTTTGTGCATGTATCTTCCTCTGTATAAAATTATGAATACTTATATTGTATTGTAACAAAAAAAATCTTTTTTAAATACATTTCTTGCAAAAAAATTTAGATAAAATATTTATTTTACTTTTTTACACATTAAATATATTTTGATACTATATGTCAAATACTTCATCAAGGATGGAAATGAAAACTTTATTTTATGTTTTAGACCCGATGTGTTCATGGTGTTATGCTTTTGCACCAACATTTGAAAAATTAAAAAAAACGCTATCAAAAGATATACATTTATCTTATATTATGGGAGGACTGGCTCCTCATAATGATGAAGATATGCCAAATGATATGCAAGTTATTCTATAAAATACATGGGAAACGATAAATGCCCAAAATCCGTCTGATAAAAATACTTTGGAAAATGCTGCAAAAAAAATTGGTTTAGATTTAAAAAGGTTTTGTGGGGATTTAGAATCCAAAGAAATAATTACAAAATTTCAAGATGATTTGTCTAAACGAAGAGAATTGGGAATCAGTGGGTTCCCCTCTTTAATTTTTCAAAATAATAACAAATATTTCCCTATAAGAATAGAATATAACAATCATGAAAAAATTCTAAAACAGATAAATACTTTACTGTAATTTTTTAAACTCACAATTCTGCCTTTTTTTCGCTCAATTCCCTAAAAAGATAATTATACAATCTGTTTATTGTTATAATGTTCTAGTTAAATTGTTCCTTTTAAAAAATATTTACATAAAAGATGAAATAACTACAAAGAATTCTCATGATACAATTTTCACTTCAGTTATAAAAATTATAAAAATTTTACAAAAAAATCTTCCAATTCCAACCAATGATATTATTTTGGAAGTGCTCAAAGTGCTCATAAATTTAAAATACGATAAGGAAGTTGTATGAAAAAGATATTTGTATTTATATTGTTGGTATTGTCGCTATATGCTCATGACGCAGCTACAGCCGCAAAAAATTTAGGATATTTAAACTCTTATGCCAAAGGTATATCCAAAGCTATAAAAGAGCATAAAATGATGATGCTGGTAATTGTAAGGGATGGTTGCCCATGGTGCAAAAAACTGGAAAAAGAATCCCTGTCCAATCCTACCATAAAAGACAAAATTCATAAATATGTTAAAGTTGTGATAGATACAAATGCTAAAATGCCAAAATATTATAAAACTCCAATAACTCCTGTAGTTTATTTCATAGAGCCAAAAACCCAAGAGAGCACATGGGAAGCTTTTGGATTTCGAAAAGTAAAAGAGTTTTTGCGGGATATAAAAAATGCGGAAGACAACTCTTTGTGAAAATAATCTATCAAAAATTATATTTTCAAAGAAATGTTTCACTTTGTGAAACCGCTATTCGTTAATTTTGATATAATTTCCATACATTTATAAGGGGAAAATATGAAAATTTATGAAAATGATATGCTGTATATTGAAGTTGAAGATTCAGAAATACCTTGGTTAAAGATTTTTCCACAATCTCTTTGTAAAGAACTGAGCGATTGTGATGAAAAAACCAGAGAGCAGCTTTTTCAAGTTATGTTACTTATCGAAAAACAAATGTTAAAATATTATAATCCTAAAAAGATAAATATCGCTATGTTTGGAAACTATCTACCTCATCTTCATATACATGTAATGGCTAGATTTGAAGATGATTCATATTTTCCTGAACCTATGTGGGGTAAAAAGCAAAGAGAATCTAATCTTACTTTACCTAGCTTTGAAAATTTTAAGCGTGAACTTTTAGAGCAGTTAAATCTTTTGTGATAATTCCATTTGTTATGATTTTGCAATAAAGTCCTCTGTGATTTTTTATAATTTTTGGTAACTTTGCTCCAAAGACACTTAGGTGGTCACAAAGTGTACATTTTTCTGTTATTTCTATGATAGAATCTCCAATTTCGAGTCTATCTCCAATGCTTAATTCGTGTGGATCAAAATCAAAAAGTATATTTTCTCCATAACTTCCATTTACTAAATTCATACCAATTTCTTTTGCCATATTGTATGATTTTTGACCGATAATCATAACTGTTTTATCTAAATCATCATTTGCAAATTTGTCATTTTCTATACCATAGCCTTCTTTTAGAATCAAGCTATTCACGGTTGGTCTAGGAAGACCACTTGAATCGGCAGTAGCACTAAAAATTCCTTTTACAACACCTAGATTTTCTTTATTCAAAATTATATCCTTAAATTGTCATTAAAAAATATTACTATAATTTAGCATAAAAAATATTTAAAAGGAAATTTTTTATCATTTCCAAGTAATTCCTAAAATATTTTCAATTCCTAAGCCATCTTTTTTAGATAATCTAATATTAGCCACATTAAAACTTACTCCTCCATTAACTGGAGAAGTTTTACAAAGCATGGGAGCGTCCAAATCAAGCATGGTTATAGTTTCACTTTTGGCACTTGCTACA
>CAZYTB010000092.1:0-9323 GCA_964650375.1 uncultured Campylobacterales bacterium
GGTAATATGCTGGAAACTTTCCATGTATTACCACTGTTATATTTTAAAAAAAATGAATATCTTTTTTTAATAGATAAAAATAAACAAAGAGGTTATATTTTTGAATTCCATAAAAATAATAAGTATTTAGAATATATAGGAAGCGATAAAATTTCAACAGGAAATCCCAATTTAAACAGTAGAAATGATAGATATTTTGAAACTCCAATTAGTATTATTAATAGAAAAAAATATAGAATAGGTGATTGGCGGGCTGTAGGACATGATTCATTTAAATATGGAGAAAAATCCGATAGAATATTTTTTCTAGGAAGATATCTGCTTCCTATCAAATACAAATCAAACATAAAAAGAGAAGCTCACTTGGCAATTCATTCAACTACTCCGATAGATTCAATGTTTTTAGGCAGCAAGGTGTCTAAAGGCTGCATTAGGATTAGTGGAGAATTAAATAAAATTTTAAATAAAAGTGCGATTATCGATGGCATTAATGGAAAGTATGTGATTATAGTCGACTCAAGTTTGTCTATTAATGAAAATTTTAAAAGATTAGAAAAATTCTCTAGAGAAAAAATTAAAATTAAAAGAAGAAGAACAAAATACGCACAAAGATAAGTTGTAACTGCTATTTATTGATATCTAAGTGCTTCTATTGGTTCCAAATTTGCAGCTTTTCGTGCTGGGTAAAATCCAAAAAATACGCCTATACTAGCGGCAACCAAAAATGAAATAATGATAGAATTTTGTGTAATTTACTCAACTTTCGCACATAAACCCCAACTCTTTTTGAGCATAAGCACTGAGTACAGCGATAATAGTCAGTAAATCTTTATTATCCTTGACAACATTTTGTATTTTGGAAATTTTTGTAAGTATTTGAATAAAAAGTTGCATTGATATTGCAAGAGTTTCAAGCTCACATTCTAAATCTCTAAATAATTCTCCTAGCGTTTGAAGTTCATGTTTGATACGATTAATATAGCTCACATCTCGTTTTATGAAGTTGCTTTGCCTTAGTATCTTTGTAATTTTAATCTCTGTTAAAACTTCAAGAATTGGATTCTTTAATATACTCTTCATAGCATAATTGATATAATTTGCAAGTTCCATAAAATAGGCCTTTATAATGATGTTGTGGCAACAAAATTATACTGAAAAGTGCCTATTTATGGGCTTTAATACTTAGATTAAGTTTGTAGATTTAGCAAAATCTATGTGCGAAAGTTGAGTAACTATCCTATTATCATTAAAAATCTTATTTTATTTCCAAGCCAATAAAATAATAGCATTATACAACAATTCTTATATTTAGTTATAATTATACAAGATTTATTATTAGGGGTTAAAATTTCACTTTTAAAACTAAAAAATTACATTGATTATGTTAATTTGCTAGAAGATGAAAAATTTGATAAAGAAGAAAATCGTCTTGATGGTTTGAAATTAAAAAAATTACAATCATCTCCACTTAAGCAATTAAAAGCTTGGGCTGCGCTACATGTAGATAAACTAAACTACCCCTTAAACTCCATAAAAACAGTTCGCAGCATTAGCGCTTTAACTATTATCTTGATTTTTATAGTTTTTATTCTAGGACTCTCCGCTGGTTATGGGTTGATTAGTTATAGTGGGCAAAAACCCATCAATGTAATTCACTTTTTATTTATAGGTGTTGTTTTTCCTCTTTTGACACTGATTTTAACTCTTATTGCAATGTTTAAAAATAAAAAAACTCATAGTGATTTTTTGATTCATATTTCACCAGCATTTTGGCTTGATAAAATGATTGAGTTTTTCCCCTCGTTCAAGATAAACTTTAAGCCCACTCCTTTGATTTTAAATTGGCTAATCATAAACAGAGCTCAGTATTTGACTATCTCATTTTTGTTTGGTATTTTGGCAGCTTTGATACTTTCTGTGATTTCAAAAGATTTAGCTTTTGGCTGGAGTACTACTCTTGATATTTCTACCGATAGTTTCTATGGTCTGCTGAAGCTTATATCTACGCCTTGGAGCTGGCTTTTTCACTCTGCTGCACCTTCAATAGAGCTTGTGCAAAAAAGTCAATTTTATAGACTCGGCGGTATATTACCAAAAGAATATATAGCAAATGCAAAACTTCTTGGGAATTGGTGGCAATTTTTAGTTTTTTCCATTTTGTTTTGGGGAATTTTACCTCGTATTTTTTTAGTTTTCATTACTAATTTTTTGTTTGGCAGAGTTATAGACAAGAGTTATCTAAAGAGGAAAGACAGTAGATTGTTATTAAAAAATATGAATGAGACGATGATTACAACTCATGCTCTTGATGATGAAAAAGAATTTTCAAAAAGTGACAAGTTTAGCAATATAAAAGAAGATGAGGTTAGGCATATCTCAACTATAATAGGCTGGGGGTTAGATAAAGATACTCTCAATATATTATTTGATTATAAAAACATGAGGCCATCATTGACTTTTTTAGCAGGAGGCAATAATAGTCTTGAAGAAGATGAAAATATAATCAAATCTATAAAGGATAACCCTCTTGTCATCATAAAATCTTGGGAGCCTCCTACTACTGATTTTACAGATTTTATCGAAGAATTATCGCAAAAAGTAGATAAAATTGAGGTTTTACCTATTGGTATAAAACAAAACTCCTACACTCCAACTAAAAAAGACATTGATATTTGGAGTAGAAAATTAAAGGATTTTCAAAATATATGGATAATAATATAGAAAACATACCAAGATTTGCCGTAGTTGGTCATCCAAATAAAGGCAAAAGCTCTATCGTCTCAGCTCTTGCTCAAGATGACAGTGTTCAAATTTCTGATACTCCGGGAACTACAAAAAGAAGAAGAATATACCCTTTAAAACTTGATAACAAAACGATTTATGAACTTATAGACACCCCAGGTTTCCAGCGAGCAAGAAGAGTTTTAGCCTATATAAAAAAAGATGCCGTTGGGGCACACAAAAAATCAAATCAAATCAAAGAGTTTATAAAAGAGTATAAAAATGATCCAAAATATAGCGACGAGATAGAATTGCTAGAACCCATCATACAAGGTGCCGGGATTATTTATGTAGTTGATGGCTCAAAACCTTATGGCTCTGAATATGAAGCTGAGATGGAAATACTAAGACTTACAGGAGAGCCTTCTATGGCTCTTATAAATATGATTGGTAAAGAAGATTACCGGGAAGAGTGGAAAAAAGCTTTAAACCAATATTTTAAAATGGTGAGAGTCTTTAATCCTTTAAAATCTATATTTAATGACAATATTGAGCTATTAGAAGCCGTCTCATATCTAAATGAAGATTGGACAAAAAAAGTAAAAGACTCTATTGAGATACTAAAAGCTCATCACGAAGAAAAGATAAAATCTACAGCTTATTTGATAGCGGATAATATCGCAAATTCTATATCACATGTAGAGAAAATAAAACTGAAAAACAGCGAAGCTATAAAAGCCAAAAAAGAGTTACTAAAACAAAGATATAAAGATAGATTAGTAAATTTTGAAATTAGAACTCAAAAAAAAGTAGAGTTACTGTGGAATCATAAAATACTACAAATTGAACAAAATAACTTAAATATCTTAGATACAAATCTATTTTCAAAACAGAGCCAATCTATATTTGGATTATCTAAAAACAATTTAGTACTGACAGCTCTCGCATCTGGTGGAATTACTGGAGCCGGCATAGATATGGTCGTTGGTGGGACATCGTTTATGCTTGGAAGTCTTATCGGAGCTACAATAGGTGGGACAAGTGCCTTCTTAGGGTATGGTAAATTAGCTGATATAAAAATTTTAGGTCAAGAGTTGGGTAAAAAAGAACTAGCTATTGGACCTATGAAGAATTTAAACTTTCCATATATTCTTCTTAGCAGGTCTTTACTACATGCAAAAGTTATCATGAGAAGAAGCCATGCCTTAAGAAGCAAAGAAGAGTTAAAAGATGAAAATAGTATATCTGAAAAATTTATAACCAGTGATTTTAGGAAAAAACTGGAAAAGCTACATGTAGAGTTTAGAAAAAAAGGAGATATTAAACATCAGGATATAGAAAAATATGCAGATATTGTTTGGGAGATTTTACAAAAAAGTATAATTTTCATTTAATTTTCATTTTCACTTTCTATAATTGCGTAAAATATTTTAGGAGCTGAATTGGAAGGTTTAAATAGACTTTGGTTTTTAGCCATAAATTCTTACGCAGGACATAATCACACTTTAGATTTTATCATTATGATAATTGCACAATATACACCTTATCTTTTTATAGCAGTATTGTTTTATTTATGGTTTACCAAAAAAAGAAATGAAGCTTTATATGCTGGATATGCAGCAACTTTGGGAGTTATTTTAAATTTAATAATAGGACTATTCTATTTTCACCCAAGACCATTTATGGAAGGTATTGGACACGCTCTTTTTGTTCATAAAAGTGAAAACTCTTTTCCTTCTGATCACACAACATTCTTATTTTCAATAGCTTTTATGTTTTTAACTTTTAAATCCACTCGTGTTTTAGGCATTATTGCAATAATATTTTCTTTAATGTGCGGAATTGGAAGAATTTATAGTGGGGTTCATTGGCCTTTTGATATAATAGGCTCTATTATTGTATCAGCATTTGTTGTGAGCATCATAAATAGTTTGAAAAATCATATATCTCCACTCAACAAACTCATAATCGAAACATACGATAAAATTTTATCAAGGAACCGCATTGCTTAGTGAAATAGTAAATTGGATTGTAAATACCGTTGGATCTCTTGGTTACACAGGTATCGTAGTTATGATGTTTTTAGAGAGTTCATTCTTTCCATTTCCTAGTGAAGTTGTCATGATACCGGCTGGATACCTGGCTTCACAAGGAGAGATGAGTCTAACTCTTACTATATTATTTGGCATATTGGGAGCAATTTTAGGTTCTTTGTTTAATTATTACTTAGCATATAAATTTGGTAGAGTTTTTATTGTAAAATTTGGTAAATATTTTTTTATGGATGAGAATAGGCTCCTAAAGATAGAGAATTATTTTTACAAACATGGACATATCTCCACTTTTATAGGAAGGTTAATTCCCGGTGTAAGACAGTATATATCTCTTCCTGCTGGACTTGGCAAGATGGATTTAAGACTTTTTACTATATTTACTGTACTTGGTGCCGGTATATGGGTGATTATCCTAGTAATGCTGGGTTATTTTATAGGTCAAAATCAAGCACTTATAAAAGACTATTTACACATAATCTTAGCTGCTCTTGCTGTTATGTTAGGCATAGGTATATATTTTTATATAAAATTTCAAAAAAGAAAATAATGCCAGACTTCTTGCAACATACACTTCTTCCTTTTGTGGAGCATTTCAAAAGTTATGCTGCTTGGATTTCTTTTCTTGCTGCATATAGTGAAACACTTATTGGGCTTGCATTTTTTGTGCCTGGTTCAACATTTTTGCTTTTTCTTGGAGTTTTAGCAGGACAAGGATATGTAGATATAAAAACAATTTTAATTTTTGGAATAGCTGGGGCTTATTTAGGGGATATCAGCAATTACTACCTAGGAAAGCGCTATGGAACAATTCTAGTGAAAAAACCATGGCTTCATATATCTGAAAATTTGTTAAATTCTACGCATAAATTTTTAAATACACATGGCGCCAAGTCGATCTTCTTCGCACGATTCTTGCCAGGTTTTAAAGAGAGTGTTCCTTTTATGGCTGGAACTGCCAAAATGAATAAAGTTAAATTTTTAGTATGGGATTTTTTGGGAGCTACCGGCTGGAGTTTTGAGTTTATTGGGGTTGGATATATCTTTTCTACATCACTTAGTCTTGCGCAGGCTTGGCTGACACGAACGCTCACTGTAGTTGTTATACTGTTTTTTTTATTTGCAATACTCTTCCTTTTGAAACTCTTCATCACACGCAACGCCCAAGCAGTTAGAGAAATTCTTCTTTCTCTTTGGCAGGTATTTTTAGCTAATCCATCTGTCAAATCTTTTATCTCATCACATCCAAAGTTGATAACATTTACCAAAAATCGTTTTAATTCTTCTACATTTTATGGGTTGCCTCTAGGCATATTAACTTTAGCATTTGTATATGTATTGGCACTTTTTGGTGGAATTATCGAGGATTTTTTAACAAGAGACCCAATTGTTTATGCAGATCAAATTATTGCAAATTTGATGGTTTCGTGGCGAACTGTAGTGTTAAATGAATTTTTTACCTGGATAACATATTTGGGTAAAAGTGAAGTTGTAGCCGTTTTTTTAATTACAGCGACAGTCATTCTTATAATATATAAAAAAATTGATGAGTTAATTGCACTTTATCTTTCATTTTTCGGTTCACTTATTTTTATCTATCTTGGAAAAATAGCATTCCATCGTCCACGCCCTGAAGTGGCACTTTATCTTGAGCCGTCGTTTTCATTTCCAAGTGGTCATGCTACTATTGCTGTTTCGCTTTATGGATTTATCGGCTATTTATTGATACGATTTACTAGAGATTTTAAGATAAAAATGAACCTCTTTTTTGCAGCAACTATTTTAGTTTTATTGATTGGCATCAGTCGTATCTATCTTGGAGAGCATTATCTAAGTAATGTTTATGCTGGATATCTTTTGGGTATCTTATGGGTTATTCTTGCTATTGCACTACTCAAATGGATTTCATTTAAAAAGATATTTGCACGAAGCATACCATTTGCAAATGCCAAAAGTATCAGCCTTATTGCAGTCATAATCTCTTTTGGATTTTATCTGGGCTTTGGTATGTTATATCACTACAAACTAAATCCTCATAAGCCAGAAAAAATTGTAAGACTCTTACATGTAGAAGAACTTTTCAAAAATCCTTCTAAGTCTTTTGCACGAAATATCATCGGCTTGGAGAGTCGCCCTATAAATCTAGTCATAGCAACGACATCTACTAATATTTGTGGCATTTTAAAGCAAAACGGATGGAAGGCATTAAGTGCTAAAAAGTTACTAAATACTCCTATTTTTTGGCAAGCAAAAGAACCTAAATGCAACCTTTATAAAATAGATACCAATACAATCTACCTACTTGCACTCTGGAATGCAAAAGCAAAATACAAAGCGGAGCATCTATTTGTTGCTTCATCTGGCGGGGTTGTTGGAAAAAGATGGGATTTTTTGCCCAAATACATCGAAAGCAATGATAAAGCCAGAACTTATGTAGCCAAAGATTTAGAAAAGATTTTATCAATTCACCATAAAAAAATAATTCAGCTTGTTAAACCATTTGTCGGAGAGCATTTGTTCGGTCAATCATATTTTAGCGATGGTAAAGCTATATTTTTAAAACAGTAAGGAGTTAATTAGTGAAAACAAAATATTCATTTAAAAAGAATTTTTTTTATGCGATAGACGGACTCAAAATCCTCTCAAATGAAAAAGCATTTCGCATAGAGTTTGGTTTTTTCATACTCTTTAGTATCGCTCTTTTTTTCTTGTCATATCCTTTTTGGGCAAAACTATTTATGTTTTGTGCCCTTTTTATTCCCTTGATAGCAGAAGCATTTAATACAGCTATAGAAAAAAGTGTAGATTTGATACAAGATGAGTATCACATCTTAGCAAAACATGCCAAAGATATAGCTGCATTTGGAGTTTTACTAAGCATCATCGTCACTGCATTTATCTGGCTTGGATTTATAGTATATTTTTCTAACTGACTTTATAAATAAAAATCTTACTTTTTCATTTAATTTTCATTTTCACTTCTTATAATTCGTAAAATCAAATTAAAGGAGATGAGATGAATGCTACAGCGGTAATCAATCATAATAGAATTAAAAAAGCAAGATATATTTTATGGTACACATATTTTACTACTTTAAAGGTATATAGAGAACTTAGATACTCACAAGCAGGTCAGTGTGTTGAGAAAAATTTGGAAGGTTCATTAGAATTTCTAAATCAATTCAGAAAACATATTTTAACTACGGGGGCAGTTGCACAATCTTCTCAAAGCTTATCAAAATACATAACTAGCCTTGCAAGTTTAGAAAAAAAAGACTCTGTGGTGGAATTGGGTTCCGGTACTGGAGTTTTTACAAAAGAAATACTAAAAAAACTACCCCCTACATCAAATTTTTTTGCCATAGAGATAAATGAAGATTTTGTTGATAAAACAAAAGAGTGTTGTCCACAGGCAAAAGTTTACAATGAAGATGCTAAAAATATCCAAAAAATCTTAAATGAAAATAATTTGGAAAATTGTGATTGTGTTATATCTGGATTACCTTGGTCTTGTTTTGGCAAGGAAAAACAAGAAAAATTGGTAGAAAATATACATAGTTCACTAGAGGATAATGGTGAATTTCTTACATTTGCCTATATTCAAAGTCAATTTCTTCCTCAAGGTATAAAATTTAAAAAACTTTTAGAAGAAAAGTTTCAAACGGTTACTCAAACAGAAACAGTGTGGACAAACCTACCACCTGCTTTTGTTTATCATTGTATAAAGTAGAAAAAGGTAAAGGAGTCAAAGGCAATAAACATAAAGTTTATATCGATCCGGTTAATTCAAAAATGCTAGAATCCTTACTAGACTAATATATAGTTGTATTTGCTCTCTACATGTAGTCGGGGGCAAATCAATTTTCGAAGGTATCTTGTGAAAAATATTTTGAAATATTTACTTGTTTTTGTCAAATATATTCTTTTTATACTTTATTTTATATTTGAAGAATTTGTTATAAATGTAGCAAAAAAAGTACTCTCTTTTTCATGCCTAACAAGAATAGGCTGCTAAAGTTTCTAAAAAGACAAATTTAACCATTTTGCAAAATTAATATTGTAGTTTTTCATTTAATTTTCATTTTCATTTTCTATAATTCGTTAAATTATAGGCAGTAAAAATGGAAAAATTTAATAAAATTTGGTTTTTAACCATAAATGCACATGCAGGAGTTAGCCATACTTTTTTATTCTCTATCGCTTTTATGTTTTTGACATTTAGATCTACTACAAAATTGGGGATAATTACGATTGTATTTTCTCTAGCTTGCGGAGTAGGAAGAATATATTGTGGAGTGCATTGGCCTTATGACATAATCGCTTCCATATTAGTTTCACTCTTTGTCGTGAGCATAATAAGTAGTTTTAAAAACAAATTTTACCTGATAAATATACTTGTGATAAGCTTATGGTATAAAATCTTTCCAAGGAGACTTAAAAATGTTTATTAATTTCACAAGGTCTTTAAAAGACTTTTTTGATAAAAAGGTATTACTACTCTCAGTAGTACCAGTTCTTATAGCTGCTGTATTTTGGGGAGTTATATTTTTT
>CAZYTB010000093.1:0-9206 GCA_964650375.1 uncultured Campylobacterales bacterium
AAACAGATATGCACCAACTTCATCCGCTATCTCTCTAAACTTTGCAAAATCAATAATTCTTGGATATGCACTTGCTCCACATACTATTATCTTTGGTTGTACTATTTTTGCTATTTCTCTTACTTTTTCATAATCTATTCTGCCACTTTCGTCAACACCATAAAAAAAGCTGGAATATGTTTTACCAGAACTACTTACTTTTGAGCCATGTGTTAAATGTCCGCCTTGGCTTAAATCCATACCTAATAACTTATCAAATGGTTTTAGAAGTGCTTGATAAACACCTTGATTTGCTTGGCTTCCGGAGTTTGGTTGTACATTTGCAAATTTACAACCAAAAAGCTCACAAGCTCGCTCGATTGCTAATTGCTCAACCTTATCTGCAAACTCACATCCACCATAATATCTTTTGTTTGGATAGCCTTCAGCATATTTATTTGTAAAAACACTTCCCATAGCTTCCATAACAGCTGGATATGTAAAATTTTCACTAGCAATCATCTCTAGGTGATTTGTTTGTCTTTCCAGTTCTTTTTGTGCTAAATCATAGATTATCGGGTCTTCAGTTTTTAATATACTCATTATTTTTCTTCCTTATTTTTCATTTTTTCATTTTCTGAATCGTTTAGTGGTTTCATGGCTGGAAATAAGATTACATCTCTGATAGATTGTTGATTTGCTAAAAGCATGACTAGCCTATCTATCCCCAGTCCTTCACCAGCTGTTGGAGGAAGTCCATATCCTAAAGCTTGCACGAAATCTTCATCCATCTCATGTGCTTCATCATCACCTGTATTTTTTGCATCAATTTGTTTTTTAAATCGCTCGTATTGATCAATTGGGTCATTCAATTCATTGAATCCATTTGCAATTTCTCTACCTGCTATAAAGAGTTCAAATCTCTCCGCGATATCCGGATTTTCTTCACTTCTTCTAGCTAGCGGGCTTATCTCTAATGGATAGTCTATTATATATGTTGGGTCTATTATCTTTTTTTCAACAAATAAATCAAACATTTCTTCATATAATTTTCCTAGAGTTAGATTTTTATCAAATTCTATATCTTGCTCTTTTAAGAACGCGATAATTTTATCTTTGTTATCTAATATTTCGCTTGGTACTTGTCCTATCTCAATTAAAGAGTTTTTAAAAGAAATTCTTCTAAAGGGTCTTGAGAAATTAATTTGTATATCGCCATAAGGAATTTTGGTTGGAAGTTCAAGTTTTTTTAATAAACTCTCAAATAACTCTTCGCTCAAATCCATTAAATCATGATAATTGTGATATGCCCAATAAAATTCTATCATAGTAAATTCAGGGTTATGTGTTTGATCCATTCCCTCATTTCTAAAGTTTCTATTTATCTCAAATACAGACTCAAACCCACCAACAACAAGTCTTTTTAAGTAAAGTTCAGGCGCAATTCTTAAGTATCGCTCAATCCCCAATGCGTTGTGATAGGTTACAAATGGTTTTGCATTTGCTCCACCGGCAATCGGGTGCATCATTGGAGTTTCCACTTCTAAAAAATTTTTATCTTCAAAAAAATGTCTAATGCTGCTAACTATTTTACTGCGCAACCTAAAGGTTTTCTTTACATCTTCGTTCATAATCATATCAAGATATCTTTTTCTGTATCTTAATTCAATATCTTGAAGTCCATGAAATTTTTCCGGTAATGGGGTTATGGATTTTGTAGCTAACTCAAGAGTGTTCACATGTAGAGATAATTCTCCAGTTTTTGTTACAAAAGGAAAACCATTCACAGAAATGATATCCCCAACTTCTATGAGTTTTTTAGCCTCCTTGAACCAATCAGCTCCGATTCCGTCTCTACTAAAGTAAATTTGCAATAAGCCGGATTCATCTTCTATCTTAGCAAAAGCTGCCTTTCCCATATGTCTTAAAAATTTTATTCGTCCGCAGAGTGTATGAATTTTGCTCTCATCTCTTTTTGACTCATCATCTTTCAAATAGTCATAACAACTTAAAAATTCTGTAGTAGTTGTATCTTTTTTTACATTATGTCCATAAGGATTTTTACCCAGATTTTTTAAGTCTTGTGATTTTTGTATTCTTTGTTGTTCATATTGATTTTCAAATATCAATTTTTTCCTTTACATTTTATTTTTTTCTTTATTTAGAACAGAGTTCTAAAAAAATTCTTCTCAGCTGAAGCTTTGCCTTCGGTAAGAGTGTTTTATTTTACTCATCTAAGTTCTTGTGCTTACCATTCTTTGTGAGAAAACTATGCCTTAGAGGCAAGAGTATTTTCACTTTTTTTGTTTTGGCAATTAGAACAGATTCCATATAATTGCATGATGTGACCTGTGAGTTTAAAACCATTTGTAATGGCTATTTTTTCTTGTTTTTGCTCAATCTCTTTATCTTCAAACTCTATAATTAAGCCACATTTTTTACAGATTAAATGGTCGTGGTGTGGTTTATTTGCCAATTCAAATTTTTTACCAGCTAAACCAAAAGAAAGAGATGTGACAATACCTGAATCCTCTAGTAAATTTAGAGTTCTATATATTGTAGCAATTCCTATGTTTAATTTTGGATGGTTGCTATTGATTAGAGTGTATAATTCTTCTGGTGAAAAATGATTTGGAAAATTATATAAAGTTTGAAGTATAATTTCTCTTTGCTTTGTAAATTTTAATAAATTTTTTCTAAGAACATTTTTAAACTCTTCTATCAAGTGGTCATATTCAATATTTTCCATCAAATTCATATGCTACTTTCTCCTAGATTACAATTTAGACGAATTGTTATCTTTGGTTGTTGTGACTTTGTTTACTATATCATTTGTATCAAGTTTTATAATATATCTTCCAACTTCTACAAATAAAGGATACATAAAGCTTTTGTCTGTATATTTTTGAATTCTTGATTGTATAAATTGTATATTTGATAGTGCAATCGCAAGTACAGAAAATACTAAAAATATCTTTAAGCTTCCAACAAAAAAACCAGCAAGTTTATCTAAACCGTCAAGCCCACTCATCTTTAATACATGGGATAATATATATCCAACAAAAAGGCTAAGTGCCCAAAAAAGCACCAAGACAGCAATAAAACCGATTAGGTATAAGGATGCTTTGTTTTCAAATGCATATAAATTTCTATTTGCAAATTCCCCAGCAGGTTGTGCGTATCTAGAGGCAAGATAAATACCACCTATAATGCCCACTAATCCAAAAATTTCCTTGATAAATCCATTGATGACACCTTTGATACCTAAAATTAATATCAAAGATAATGAAATAATGTCAAATAGTGATATGTTTTCCATTCTTTCTAACCAACTCTACAACAATTTTTACCCGCAATTTTTGCGGCATATAAAGCCTTGTCAGCACGAGCGATTAAGTCATCAGCACTATCACCTTTGGCATGATTTGATATCCCGGCACTAATGGTTAGATGGATAGTATTTCCTTTGTATAAAAGCTTGCTTTCGTCCGTATTTTTTATAATTCTTTTTGTAATTCTTATACCATTCTCTTCTTCTGATCTATTTAATATAACAATAAATTCTTCGCCACCATATCTATAAACTCTTATACCTTTTCGGATAGAATTTTGTATAAGTCTAGTCAAAAATATTAAAGTTTTATCTCCAGCTATATGCCCAAAAGTGTCATTTATATTTTTAAAATCATCCGCATCAAAGATAATAAGCTGCATGTCTAAGTTTTTCTCAGTTCCTGCTTTTAATATTTCTTTCAAATCTTTATCTAGCGCCCGTCTGTTGTAAGTTTTTGTCAGAGGATCTATGTTTGATTCTCGCTCCAACTTTTCAATTTCAATTTTTAATCTAGTTATTGTGTGGTCTGCGCTATTTAATTCTCTAACTATTTCTTTTTGAAAATTATCAAAATCATTTATTATTTTTGAAGTGTTTATGCTAGAGGGTTCTTTTTTTATCTTGTCGATATCTATAAAGTTTTCATTTGAAATATTTTTCAAATTTCTATTTGATTGTTCAAATTCATCTATGCTTTCTTTAGTAATACCAAGACAAGTTTCTTTCATACCTGAATCAATATCATCTATTGAAAATAGATATTTATATTTTTTTGATATATCAAACACATCTTTATTCTTAGAATCCAGTATGAGATCCATAAAAGTCTCATAATAGTATTTTGGATATGGAGGAATTTGTAGATTTTGTAATTTTTCTAATGTTTCATTTCCAAGTTCAAATATTTTTCCAGATATTTCGTTATTCTTATTCATATTTTTATCCCCATAAAATTGTTGCATATTATATACCTTCTATGCTGTGATATTGTTAAATTCATGAAATGCTCATATTATTCATTAATTCTTGTGTTTGTGTTGAAAATCTAATAGCTTCATCTTTTGAAATCAATTTTGCTCTTAAACACTTCATCAAAGATTGTGTTTGAGTTATCATTCCTGTTTTTTGTTGATTTAATTGCATTTGTGAATAAATTTGATGCAATTTATTTTCTCTGATAAGATTTGAAATTGCCGAGTTATTTATAAGAATTTCATGTGCTGCTATTCTTCCGCTGCCGATTTTAGGCAGTAAACTCTGAGATATTATAGCATATAGTGAAGTTGAAAGCATGTTTCTTATCTGTACCTGCTCGGAGCCCTCAAAGCTGTCAACTATTCTATTTATGCTTTGAACTGCAGAATTTGTATGTAATGTTGCAAAAACTAAGTGGCCAGTTTCAGCAGCAGTGATAGCTGTACTTATCGTTTCTTGATCTCTCATTTCACCAACTAGTATAACATCTGGATCTTCACGAAGTGAGAATTTCAAACCTTTTGCAAATGTTTTTGTATCTGTACCAACATTTCTGTGTGAAAAAAGAGATTTCTTGTTTTGATGTACAAATTCGACAGGATCTTCTATAGTTATAATATGTTTATTTTCTGTTATATTTATTTCATTTAAAAGTGCTGCTAATGTCGTTGATTTTCCACTACCAGTTGGACCAGTTACAAGAATTAAACCTTTTTCTCTATGCACCAAATCTTTAAAAATAGATGGTGTATTTAATTCATCAAGAGAAGGTATTTCTATAGGAATAATCCTAAAAGCCGCAGCTAGTTCTCCATTCATCGTATAATAATAATTTGCACGAAAACGACCGATGTCAGGAAATTCTAAAGCAAAGTCCAATTCTTTTTCTTCTTCTAAGGTTTTTTTCTGCCTGTCACTTAAAAGAGTATAGCACATTTCTTCGATTATTACGCCATTTAACTTTTCTATATCTAGGGATACTAGCGTACCGTCTATCCTTATTTGAGGCTCACTTCTACTGACAATATGTAAATCAGAAGCCTTGTAATTAACAACATTTTTTAAGAGAGCTTTTATATCCATAGCAACAAATCCTACTCTATAATTTTTGGAACAACGAAATACCTATTTTCACTTTTTGGGGCATTTTCTAAGATAATATCGACTATTTCAGGATTTACATAAGGTTTGTCTTCTCTAAAAGGAGTTCCACCTTTTAAAGTAGTAAATGTTGCCTCCTCGCCGCTTAAGTCTAATTCATTCAATATTTCTACAAACTGAACTATTTTACTTAGTTCAGTAATTACTTCTTCTCTTTTATTGTTATCAATTTTCAGCGCAGATAAATTTTCTAATTTAGCTAAAAGCTTATCATCAATTTGCATACAATATCCCTTTTAATATATATTGATAGCATTATAGCAAAAATTGCAAGCAAAGAGATAATTTATATATAATATGCTAAAATATTGCCTTAATTAAAGACTAAAGGAATCAAGTTGAGTTTAAAAGAAAATATTAAAAGTATTAAACAAGAGATAGGTGTAGAAGAACAATTTTTAGAGAGTGTTATTAAAAGTGAAAGATTTTATAAAAAATATAAAAAGTATATTATATCTGGAGCTGTTGTTTGCGTTATCGTTGCCATTGGATACACAGCATTTAACATTGTCAATGATAGAAATTTAAAAATTTCAAATGAAGTATATGAAAAATTAATTCAAACACCTAATGATAAAGAAGCTTTAAGTGTTCTAAAAGATAAAAATCCTGCTTTATATTCTGTATTAATGTTTCAAGAAGCTATAAAAAATAATAATATTGCTAAATTAGAGCTAATAGCTAATGAAAAAAATAATAAATTTTTATCTGATTTGTCTAATTATCAGTTAGAACAGCTCAAGAATTCCAAAGTAGTAAAAAGTAAATTGTTAAATGGATTTGCTCTTCTTGAAGAAGGATATGATTTTTTAAAACAAGGAAAAAAAGAGCAAGCTGATTTAAAGTTTGCCCAAATTGATCCAAATTCGCCATTATCGCAGATTGTCAAAAACTTAAATCATTATCAAGGCAAAACTAAATGAAATGGCTAAATTTTGTCTTATTGTTATCATTAACTCTTTTTTTGTTTCAAGGTTGCGGCACCAAAAGACAATATTTTGAACCAAAAAAAGTATCTTATAGTATAAGTTATGACGGCTCCTTGCCAACTGACATAATAGATGTGACCAGAAGTGGAGCAACTTTAGGAAACGGACAAATAATTACTAGTAATGGTTTGCAAAATATAAAATTACCATTAGGTTACTCGTTTTTAGGAGATGATAATAGTAAATATCTTGCAACTTCAAAATGTGGTGAATTGATAATAGTAGATAACAACTCAAGTATTATATATAAGAAAAAATTTGATAGCTGCATTGCTTCAGCAAGTATTAAAGACTCTAAAATAGCTCTAGTTCTAGCATCAAATACGATGGTTTTAATGGATTTTAAATCAAATAAAACAATAATAAACTTGAAGCAAGATGATGTTTATGCTCTTGATTCAAGGATAGCAGCTCCATATTTTTTAAATAGCTTAATAATTTATCCAACACTAGATGGAAAACTACTTATCGTAGATGCAGCGAGTGGAAAAGTTGTGAGGGATGTTGTAGTAAGTGATGAAAAATTCTTTGGTAATATTATTTATTTGGGTGTTTTAGGCAATCGCTTGGTAGCAGCTACTAACAAAAGAGTTATTTCTATCAGTCCAAAGTCAGTAAATATTTTAGATAAAGATGTAAAAGATGTTATTCTTCTAAAAAATAGAATTTTTGTGTTTACAAAAGACGGATCTGTCATATTAACTAATCAAGATTTAAAAGTTTTAAAAAGAAGAAATTTCCCTTTTGCAGTATTTGCAGGAGTTATATATGGTAATTTTGTATATATAATAGAAAGAGGTGGATATCTAATAGCCACTGATATTGATTTAATTTCTACAAATATTTACAAAATGCCGGATAGTATTAATTCATTTTTATATTTTACAAAAGATACACTTTATTATAAAGATAAATATTTTAAACTTGCCAATAAGAAATAAACTTGAAAACAGTTGTAGATTTTTTATCAAGTAAGAATATTGTACTAAAATCGTTAGAGCATATAGATTTATCTTTGTTAAAGAGTAGAAAAAAAATTGAAATTTTTAGTGGAGTTGATGAAAAAAAGTTTTATAATGTAATATTTTTAACGAAACAAAAAAGTAGATTTTTAATAAAAAACGCAAATGAGTTAAATGAATTGGAAAAAAAATTAGAGAATTTTAAAAAACATTCATATAAATATAAATATTTAATTATTGGCTCCCCTTTGTGCTCTTTTGCAAAAGGATATTTGAGCGACAATAGATGGAAAATTATAGAGGTGGCTCATGATACTTTGTGATATTGGAAATTATAATGTAAATTTTTTCCACGATGGAAAAATCTGGAGTGTAAGTTGCAAAGAATTTGGAGGATATAAGGCAGAAGAAAAAATATATTTTATAAGTGTTAATGACAAGATTACAAAAAATCTAACAGATAACGATAATTTTATAAATCTTGAGCCTTTTTTGCAGCTTGATACAATATATCAGGGTTTAGGTGTTGACAGGATTGCTGCATGTTACGCTATAACAGATGGCATGGTTGTTGATGCGGGAAGCGCAATTACTGTGGATATTATGTCAAATTCTTTGCATTTAGGCGGTTTTATACTTCCCGGTCTTGCTTCTTATGAAGATATTTTCGCTAGTATTTCTAATAGGTTAATATTTAGATTAAATCCAAATATTGATTTGGAAGCGTTACCACAAAAAACAGAAGATGCATTATCATATGGAGTTATTAAGCCTATTTTGATGATTTTAAATGATACATGTAAAGATAAAAAGATATATTTTACAGGTGGGGATGGAAAGTTTTTTTCTAAATATTTTAAAAATTCTATTTATGATAGAGGGCTTATATTTAGAGGAATGAAGAAAATATTGCAGGAGAATATATGCTAAGTGTTGCATTACCAAAAGGAAGAATAGCGCAAGAAACTTTGGAGATTTTTGAGACTGTTTTTGGTGAAAAATTTAAATTTGAAGATAGAAAATTAATACTAGAAACAGAAGAATTTAAATTTTTATTAGTCAGAAACCAAGATGTACCTTCTTATGTTTTGCACCAAGCAGCTGATGTTGGAGTGGTTGGATTAGATGTACTTGAAGAAAAGGATGAGGATTTAGTTAGATTATTGGATTTAGGCATTGGCAGATGTAAAGTCTGTGTTGGTGTGCAAGAAAATAAAATATTAGATTATTCACTACCAGAGATTAAAATTGCTACAAAAATGTCAAATATTGCTCAAAAATATTTTTCTAAAAAAGCCATGGGCGTAAAAGTTATTAAACTTTATGGCTCAATTGAGCTAGCACCACTTGTTGGTTTGAGCGATGCAATAGTTGATATTGTGGAAACAGGAACAACCATGAAGCAAAATGGTCTTAAAGCAGTAGAAACTATCATGGAATCATCTGCTTATTTGATAGCAAATAAAAATAGTTTTGTTGAAAAAAAAGAAGAAATAATATCTCTTTACGAAAAAATATCTAAAGTTATCTCATAAAAGCGTAAATAATCTTAGAGTAAGTTTTTTATCTTTGATATTTTTTCATATAAGTCATGCTCTCTTATTGGCTTAAGTAAAAAATCAAACGCGCCACTATCAAAAGCTTGATGTTTTTTAGTTTCATCAGTAGTTAATACTATAATCGGAATATTTTTTTTATCTTGTATAGATGATATATTATCCATAAACTCAATACCATCCATAATAGGCATTTTTATATCAAGAAGAATTAAATCTATACCATCTATTTCTTTAACCTTATTCAAGG
>CAZYTB010000094.1:0-9144 GCA_964650375.1 uncultured Campylobacterales bacterium
GCCACCTGCCACCATGGGAGAGACCTGGATGGAAGTTTGGAGGTAGGGGACGTGGATTCTGCTGGTGGTTACTGTACCAGCAACAGAACAAGAATAATGAAATACAGTTATAGCACCATAAGGTCTTTCACCATCTTAAACTTCGGGACTTTATGTGAGGGCTATCTTCCTGACTGATCTACATTTCAGGCAAGATCCCCTGAGCTTTAATGAAGCATTAATGCTTATCGATCAGGAGCGTCCTGAAGTTGTTATACTCGGTGGCGACTTTGATGATCGCGAACTCGCTGATAGGTTTATTAACAAGGTTTCACAACGTTGTGTACTTGTCCTCTTCATCCTCGGTAATAATGACGAGTTCGAACCATATGAACTTCAGAGTTTAAACAATGGTAATGTCCTCTATCTAGATGGGTCAGCAGTTGCTTGGTTGCACGATGCTGATGTCGTGTTCTGTGGAATTTCTAGGAATATTGCACTTAGTTCTAAACCATTTAGGAAAAGTCCAGAGCAGTACCTAGACAGTGCTAGGAAGATAACACAGTACATTGGTAACAATAGGTTTAGTCTTGAGGTATTGACCATTCATGAGGTTCCTCGTGAACTTGCTGATCTTGCTAAGCAACGTGGCATAATACAGAGCTACAATGAGAAGATTGCTGATACTGTCTCACAGGCAGTCAAGTCTATCAGTCCTGACGTTGTGTTATGTGGCCATCTTCACACAGAGTACCTCGCTGCGAAGGTTGTAAATGATGGAGGTAACATACTGCAGATACTTACATGTTGGTCAAGGTATAGGACATATGTCGAAATTTATGCACACATAGACCGTGGAATACATATACAGGTAAAGAAGTTCCCAAATGTGGATGAACCACTTGAGACAATACTATTTATCCCAAACAATCAACAATACGAAGAGATAACTAATGAACAATAACAACAAATTCGGGACTCAACATGTCTATACAAGACATACCTCTCAAATGCCCATTCTGCCTAACCGAGCTTAGTAAGGTAGTTACTGAGTATGGTAAACCACCTTTTGCAAGAGTTGAAACTTATGTATGTAGGAGATGTTTAAGATCATTCACACTCGAAGAATTGCAAAGGTTGTGGGAAGAGAGGAGAAGGAAAGAAGGTTAGGTTTAGCTTCAGTTAATGACAATGACTTCACTAGATGAGTTAATTAGCCATGTTTTTGCATAACTAAATATCGAGCAAATACTGTGCTTGAGCATATTCTCATCAGCTCGAGATTAGACTTACTAGTTTCGGTTTCTCGGGGTTTCTTATGGTGTCTAGAGGTGTTCTATGTGTTGTGGCTGTGTTGTTGCTCATTGCTGTTGTGTCGATAATCTATGGTCTAAACGTTGCTAAGATGGAGCATGCAAAAGTTGTGAAGTATGAGAAGCTTGTTGAGAAGTACAGGACAGAGCTTGTTAAACTGAACTCAACAATTGAGAATCTTGAAGAGGAGCTACGTAATGCAACGTTTAGGATACATGAACTTGAGTCTGAGCTGAGCGTTAAGGAGCAGGAAATTGCAGTACTCAGGAACAATCTGAACATGTTATATGGGTACATTAACGAGAGCTACATCGAGAATGGACTCTGTACTTTAACAAGTGTAGACATGTCGAAGTGCTTTGCATATGTTGTAAATAGGTCAATTAGCGAAATAGAGAATTACTTCCCCGATGTTGTTGTCCTACTATCACGTTGGGAGGATCCAGTCGAGAAGCTGCTTGCAGCTACTAGGTTCATTGTAGATGTGTCTGTGTATAGGAATGATCCAAACGTTACAATTGTGACGTCGAGTGGGTTAAAGTCAGTTAACGATGTTTGGAAGAGCTTCTACGAGACAGTGCTTACAGGAGGTGACTGTGAAGATCTTGCTATTGCGCTTGGGACGCTTCTAAAGTTGCTTCATGTCGGTAAGGTGTACATGGTCATTTACAGCAACGGAACTTTTGGCCATGCATTCCTGATAGCTGTAGTAAATGGCAAGGTGTACCTCGTAGATCCTGCAAATGATACAGTAAACAGGTACAGGATTTATCTGCAGTTCACCATGCTCAAGAGAAATGGAACACAGTACTATGTGTGGTTAGTACCGACAGACATTCCATGGAGAACATTCTACTGGCTATACGAGAATGATTATGTCGATGTTGTGCTAATGAGTGGAAGCAATGTGTTGTGTAGTCTACTTGACAATGTTCCGAAATGTGCAGAAATTGTGAAGGAGTCTGCACCATATGCAACACGCTTCGCAATACTCAACATGATTAGGAACTACGTACCAAATGGGTACTACATGTGGTACATCTGTGACTTCCAACAACTAACATGTAGACAGGTACAGAGTCCAGAAGCGGTTGCACAGTACATAGTTAGTAAGCTGATAAACCTACAATAACTACACCACGTTTATACATGTTGCACCTTTCAAACTTGTTCTCTTTCCATTTTTCGGGACTTGACATGGTTATAGTATCGGTTACGCCAAGTGTTATAGTTCTTGAAGTTGTTCCACCTAGAGTTAGGAGGAATTTCAGGCTTGCATATCTGTGTGATGCTCCTGAAAATGTTGTGGATGAAGTGTTGAAGCATCTGCATACGTCTGTCCTAGAGTTTGGTAGTGTCGTGTTCTACGTCAAGTGTAGCAGAGCTACATCACATCAGCTTGTTAGGCATAGGGTAGCGAGTTACTGGCAGTTTAGTCAGAGGTATAGGAGACAACCACCTGAGTTTATTGTGCCGAGGAGCTTACTCAAGCTCTTTCCCATAGATAAGCTGTTTGAGAATCTGTACGATACGTATAGGAGCCTTGTTGAGCTTAGGAAGGTTAGAAAAGAATTTGCAAGGTATGTACTTCCTGAAGCTTCTGCAACATGGATCTTAGTGCAGATGAACTTCAGGGAACTGCACGACGTCTTTTTCCCACTTAGGATGTGCCATAGAGCGCAGGCAGAGATAAGGTACATAGCAATCAAGCTATGGCTCGAACTGTACAGGAAAGCACAGGAACTGCCAAAGGAAGAACGTGAAGAAATACACAAGATACTACATAGCACAGGGCCAAGATGTGTACTATATGGAAAATGTCCAGAACATGGATGGACAGACCGAGAACAATGTAGAAAATGTAGAGAAGCAGGGTATAGAGAAGCAGTTATGGAGCATGGAACAGAGGAGGAGCTAGAGAAAATCAATGAAATAATATGTACATTACCATGAGCTTCCGAAAAATTATTGAGAAGTGGCTTGACTTGACAGATGAATTTTACGAAATTGTGAAGCTTATTCTCTTCCACATTCCGATTCGTAAGAGACCTATAATGAACCTATTTACGAGAGTCAAATTCTGGGATATACATGACATTGCATTTATCGACACTGTGCTGTTGGGGTTTCCACGTATTCCATTTGAGTTGATTCCTCCCTGTTTTGGAAAGTACTTCAATAATGATGTATCGGTGTGCAAGCTCTGTGTTGTTGAACCTTGGTGTAGAGCATATAGCCTTGCCAAGTTCGTCAAGAAGGAACATGTAGAGAAGATACTTAGAGCAATAGCAAAGGAGTATAGGCTAGAGAAGATTTTGGATGCAGTCCGTCACCTACCCCCGCCCTAAAGGGCGAGGTTTCCTCGAGGAATTATGAGGTTGAACAGGATATACACTTAGCATAATGTTTCTCGGGGATTGGTATGGCAAGAATATACAAGATTGAGGGCTTGTGGATTCCTGAAACTATCGAGGAAGCTAAACAAATAATTCCAACGATTGATGAGGAGCAGTTTAGGAAGTGGAGACAGGATGGTGCAGTTGAGCTTCGTGTGGTGGAGGTTTTTGAAGGTGGTATCTACTGTGCTGTACCGACAGCTGTGTTTTGTGACTTTACGGAGGGGGCAGTTGTAAAGTCTGTTAAGCCTAGTCCCCTATCCAAGTTTGAGCTGACCGTTAGGATAGGTAGAGAAGCTGGGGAGGAGACTGTTGCTAAGAGAGTATTTGCCATTGAGGGGAGGGCAATACCAACACGTAAGTTTGCTCGCATCTTACTGAGCTACACTAAGATTATAGCTGATTCACTTGCTGAACTGCACGGTGTTGAAGACCTTGTGCTCGATGAGGAGAAGTTTGGCAGTGAGCAAGTAGCGAAGCTTCTGGAGGGGGAGACAGTTACAATACCGCCAGAGAGCTTTGTAGCAGATGAAGATGTTGTACATGTGGAAGTTGAGGTCAAGTACCTTGGCACAACATTGGGCTGGCTTCTAAGTCCCGCATCATTCTACATACTGAAGCTACAGGAAGTCAATGTGCCACCAGACCTACTGCCAACAGACGTCGAGTTCAGGTCAAGCTTCCACAGGTGCGGATGGATTGGAAAAGTAACAAACATCGACCCCGGCTACAGAGGACACATCTACGTCCTACTAACACCAGCACACAACGCACCTGAACTAGTAATTGAACAAGGTGCCAGAATCATACAGATAAGATTCCTAAAATTAATAGAATCACTAGAAGGCTATAAAGGACAATGGCAGGAGAAGTAAGCTATGAAAATTAAGCTAGTTGCAGTAGATATAAACAAAAGTAGGATTAAATTTGCAAGGATTTTAATAGAAAGAGTTGTGCAGAAAAAGAAAAATAGGATAAACTACTCCGAGAAGCAGTGAACATGGAAATACACTGTACCGAACCTCAATTGTTTGGATATCATGTATCAAATGTTGAGAGGTTAATACCTGCGGAAGAGCTGGATTTTCCGCCTTGTAAAGCATTTGAACATTATGCTCAGTATATGCATCCTGACGCTGTTGTTCATCCTGCAAAATTCAATGTCTACCTCGTTGAATACTTGATAAGACATTATACTCGTATGGACGATATTGTCCTTGACCCATTTGCAGGTACTGGAATACTAGGCGTTATTGCTGCATTGCATGGCAGGAATGCTATTCAGGTAGAGATTGAACCACTTTTCTACGAGTGGATGGAATACGCAAAAGATAAAGTGGAGAAAACACAGATATTTGGCAAGAAAGGGTGGATACATAACATTCTCGGAGATGCACGACAACTTACATCACTACTACAACAGTATGTCGGTAAGATTGATTGCGTAATAACGAGTCCACCCTATGCAGAAACCATAAGTAGATCAGGTGGGCCTCCAAGCTACATGATACGTAGTGGGCAGTTCAAGATCGGTAAAAGTTGCCTATCGATGAGACAGTACAGCCCAAACCCGAGCAATATAGGCAACTTAAGGCTCGGTGACACAAAAATTCTCGAACAAATAGCCACAACAAACAAAGTACCGAACGAAGACATTGAAAATATTAGAAGGAGACTAATGAAAGGTAGAGAGTCTACATATCTGTCAGAAATGTTGAAAGTGTATAGAGAGATACACAATATTGTTAAGCCAAGTGGCAACACAATAGACTTACCATATATAACGTACTTACTCTGCAAATTAACTGGACTAAACCCTGTAAAAGTAATGAAGTACAAACTGAAAACCATGTCATTTTACAGAATTATGCAAAAGAGAAGATTCCAAGAAAAAGGACTAGAATTTCCAAAACTATTAGAGTATGAATATATACTAGTATTCAAGAAGTAATACTTTACCTAGTAAAGCAAGAAATACTGTCTCTTTGTTTCGGGAGTTATGCTATGCTTCGTGAGTTATTTCTAACTATTCACCCTGATAATATTGTTAAGCAAGTTTTTAATCTTAAAATACATCCTAAGGCGCTGACTCGTAGCGGAGTAATTTTTCAACATAATAGTGCTTATTTGAAGCGTCTTTGCAGGTTGATTAATCGCTATCTTGCTAAGGTAGTTTTCGATAGTCCCGGCTTTGAGATTGTTCGTGGTAAATTACCTAGGTTGTCAATTGATCAAGTATGCTCCCTCTACAAGAGGCTATATGTTGAAGTTGAAATTAGTGAAAAATTGTTTGTTCACTTTGATGTTCCTACACCATTTTATGCACCGAAGGATGTTAGAATAAGCTTACTTAAACAAAATTATTCTAACTATGTTACAATGATTGAGAAGCTAGGCAAGTCTTTTCCGTTGCTATACGTTGTCCATGGATGGACAGAGGATGAGATTAGGTACAGTATAGAACTGTACGAGACTGGAAAATCGGTAGCCACTCCAAGCTACCTAGCTGAGACTCATGCTCGCGCTGTAAGGACTGGACAGTACGGGTTCTCGAGCATTAACAAAGTAGCCTTTGGCTCATATATGATGCTGAAGAACCCCCGCGTAGGTGTTGTCAGTGAGACAGAACTTTTGCAGTACTATGTCAAGACTGTACCTAAAAAGGCAGTATGGGAAAGACTTGCAAAGGCAATGAACTTGCTACGAGACAAATATGAAGTCTTCGTACTAGGAGGATCGAGCCCAAATACATGTCACCTAATCTTTCTATGCGGAGCAAAGGCGGTAGATGGTTCATCATGGACATTTGCAGCAAAATTGGGTAGGATCTTCATTCCCGAATACGGAGAGGTAAGGCCCGAACATGTAGAGAGAAGTGAACGAGTATTTAGGCTAATGCAAGAGTATTGGAACCGACCCGATAATCCATTGAAAGATATTATGTCGCTTCACCAGTTCTTGGAGTTTACTAGTGAGCCATGGAGAAGACGGGGAATAAGACATGTCCATGAGGGTTACATTGCTTGGTTATTGAGAGCGACATGGAACCTCTATGTAATGCACATAGAAGAAGAGATAGCCAATGAATATGCAACAGACTTCGACCGCTACGTCGAGTACCTTGAGAAAAGGTTTAACCATAGTACATATCTGAGGAATGTGCTAAAGATCCTTGTGAAGAATATCAAGAAACCATACATACAGACAAGACTCGACATGTATATGAGGATGGACAACACGATAATCAATGAAGCCGAGAAACACAAACATGAGTAACTCACCGATCCTACCTTCGGGATTATGAATCTCGCAGAGGTAGTCGATGTACGTGTGAAAGAGGCAAGTTACGTCATTGAACATTACTTAATGATTGGTACATATGAGATAGATGCGTATAGTGACAGGTTCGTTGTTTGGCTATGTAGATCAGAAATGTGTATTGTCATAGCAGAGACGAAGAGTCTCGAAGAAGCAGAACAAATAATGCATAATGTCCACAGTAGAATTCTTGTTGGAAAATATAATCCAACATTCTAACACAGACACAACCGATATTAGACTCATACACTACCTTCCTCGGGGGCTCCATATGTGTAAAAATGGGTGTTTCGTCAAGGTGATAGATCTGGATAAATGGAGCACTGTTGAATATAGTGTCAATGCGTTTATCCTTCCTGTCGATATGACTGTTGAGGAATTTGTTGAGAAGATTTTTAGACATGTATGTAAATTGCACAAGAAGTTTATTGATGAGGTTATGAAGTTTGGATGCTTGATAGATTATGAACCACAACATTTCATGTATGGTTACGAGTACAGGTTGTATAGAGATGTCACGAGGTGGGTTTTCAAGCATTTTGACTGTATGCTCAAGTTCACTATCAGGGCAACAATGTTGCGACATGGGCTGTACAGGGTCACTATATGCGATGATAGAGATATGCTATGTTTATCAGATGAGTATACCCTCTATGTCGAGACTGATGGTGCGTTCATGAAGGAGCATGCAGCCAAGTTGTTGCAAACACATGAGGTTCAGAAAGCCTTGTCTGAGTGCCTAGGTACAGATGTCAAGATAATTCCAGAAGGAACAGAAGATTATGATGTATTGATGTTAGCCACACATTTAGCTACGAGCGAGTTAATACAGTACTGTGAATACTGTCGACACTTGTTACCAAGGATCGGTTGGTCAACTGGAATGCTATTAGCGACATTTGCAGTATGCAAATCAACACCTATCCATACATTATTGTAGACAATCGATCTATCTCTCAGAAATGGAAGCCACACATACAGACATGACTTAACATATACATGAGAATGGGCAATACGGTAATAGGTGAAGTGAATGAGCACAGAGATGAATACCATTCTTGAACGTGCATAAGCACTACTATACAACATTAAGACAGAGTATGCCATAGTGAAGTCTTATCACGAACGTGGTAGTTATGTTCGTACAGTTGTTCAAAAGGTCGTTCCAAGAGGATGGTCTATATGAAGAATGAGACTTTCTCTCAATGCTCCTTTTCTCGGAGAATTAAAATGAAGGACATTGAAGCCATATGTGACCTAATTCTGGAAATTTTGAATAGTGAAAATAGGGTTCTTAGTCTTCAGACGATGGTTATCTCTACGGTACTTCATTTGAGGTGCCTGAAGAGTGTAGAGAACAATGTGAAGAATATTGTAAAAAGTACCGTGATGATGCTAAAGCATATTACACATGCATCAGGAGGTGCTACAACCTGTGCATGATAATGAAACAAGGAGGCGCATACAAATTAATGCCAGAAGAGTAATACTAGCTAAGTGGTGTGACATGTCTTCGGGAGGTAACGTGTGTTTACCAAGGGAGTTTATCATACTTTACGTATTGTATAGAAATGGTGGTAGACTTACATATCCTGAACTTGTAAGTAAAGTAGCTGAGGTACAGAGCAAGTTACCGCTGTGTAACAAATACAAGTTTGACCGATGTGTAATCAAGAAAGACGGTAAATACTACGAGAAGCATAAAGAAGCACTTAGTGAAGAAGAGAAGGAAATTGCAAAACCGTTCGATAAAGAACTTGAAGAAGATCTTTGCTTGCTCGACTCATATAATATAGTTAACATAGAGTATGGTTTCTGTCCAGAAGAATTTAATACACTATATGAATGTGAAGAAACATACATAACATTGACAAATCATGGAGAAGCAATTGTGTATGGGTTTATTCGTTCTCTTATACGTCTAGCAGGTTCCCTTGCAAGTCTATACATGTTGGATCAATGTGATAGAAAACATGTATTACAGGACCTATGGCAACTAACGAGTCTGTTAATTACAATGTTATTAATGAGATAAGAAAGAAACTCTGTAGATCAATCAATTTCCTCGGGTTGTGTATGACATTTAGACCATTTGACTACCTTGAGAAGATTGGTTTTCATGTCAGGATTTGTGACC
>CAZYTB010000095.1:0-9136 GCA_964650375.1 uncultured Campylobacterales bacterium
TAATTGTAAAGTTATTTTAAAGAATTCAGGGGTTTTTAAGGTGGCAACTAATTATAATTTAAAGTTC
The DNA here is from genome assembly GCA_964650375.1 of uncultured Campylobacterales bacterium. Lineage (GTDB taxonomy): Bacteria > Campylobacterota > Campylobacteria > Campylobacterales > Sulfurospirillaceae > JAADIZ01. The sequence goes on from CAZYTB010000095.1 coordinate 68, forward strand.
TATTAATGGGAACTTTGTTATACTTCAAATATGAAAATAATATCAAAGAAAACACTTAAAGATTTTTATGAAACAGCGAGCTACTCAGACAGTAAAAATGCTTTAGAAGCTTGGCATAGAGAAGTCTCAAAGTTGGATTGGAATAATCCAAATGAAATTAAACTTATATATACTAGTGCCGGTATACTTGATGATGAAAAAGTTGTCTTTAATATTGCAGGAAATAAATACAGATTGATAGTAAAAATTAATTATCATGCAAAAATTATGTTTATTAAGTTTGTTGGAACACACAAACAATATGACAAAGTAAATATAAAGGAGTTGTAAAATGAATATAAAACCTATTAAAAATGAGCAAGATTATCAGGAGTCCTTAAGTATAATTGAACATTTGATGAGTGCAAAGCCAAATACTAAGGAGATGGATAGGCTAGAAGTTTTAACAACATTAGTGGAATCATATGAGGAGCAATATTATAAAATAGATGCACCTGATCCAATTGAAGCTATAAAATTTAGAATGGAACAAGAGGGTCTAAAACAAAAAGATTTAGTTTCTATTGTTGGTAGTAAATCTAGAGTTTCTGAGATATTAAATAAAAAAAGAAAACTAACTATTGAAATGATAAGAAATTTACACAATCAACTGCATATACCTATAGAAAGTCTTTTCCTGGACTATAAAATAAACTGTGCCTAAACGCTAACAAATACGAGGAGTCAATAATTTTCCTTGTGAAAAATTATCACTCACGACAACCGTAAGTGCTAGAAAAGCCAATAAACAAGAAAGGGAAAGTTATGAAAAGTGCTGAAGAAAGAGCAAAATATGATAATTTTGAATTAGAAGATAATTATGACTTTACTAATGGAGTTAGAGGTAGATTTTATAAACCAAAAAAAATACCTACATCAATGAGATTAGATAATGACATTTTAATATTTTTAAAAAAAACAAGCAAGTGAGAGAAAAATAGCATATCAAACTCTAATCAATAATCTACTTAGAGAGTATATGCAAACTAAAGGATTAGCAAATACTAGGAAAGAAGCGAACTAGAAATATAGTTTTTCAAGCTTTTATTGTGTCAAGTTAATACTTGAAATATAAAATAAATCTTAAAATTATATCCTTGTCGTCTAATTGCCACTTTCGAGAGACTAAAAAAATCATCTTATATATAAAATACTTAAATTTTGATCACCGTTGTTCAGTGTAAATATCACTATTAAGGATATTTTAATGTTACTTTTAGTTATAGACTCATCACTAAATTAGTTATTATCCAATAATTGTAGAAAATATTAAACTAACATAAAGTATAATAATCAAACTTAAGAATATTGGGAGAAAGTATGAAACAAATTTTGATGGGAAATGAGGCTATCGCTTTAGGTCTTGTACATGCAAATGTAGATATGGTTTCAGGGTATCCTGGAACTCCATCTAGTGAAATTATCGGAAACTTTCAAAAGTTTTCGGATAAATTCAACTGCAAAACCTATGCACAGTGGGCTACAAATGAAAAAGTTGGTTTTGAAGTGGCTTATGCTGGAGCGATTGCTGGTAAAAGGACATGTGCTACCTTGAAACAAGTTGGTCTTAATGTTGCGAGCGATGCTCTCATGAGTGCTTCTTATATAGGGCATTTAGGGGCTATGCTTTTAGTGAGTGCTGATGATCCTGGTTTTCATTCTTCTCAAACAGAACAAGATAGCCGTAGTTTTGCTAAATTTGCCAAGATACCTGTGTTTGACCCAGCTACTCCGCAAGAAGCTTATGATATGGTAAAAATCGCACTTGAAATGTCTCAAAAATTTGAAGTGCCTGTTATGTTAAGACCTGTGATGCGAGTCTCACATGCAAGAGAGATTTGTGAAGTTGATGATGAGGTTGATTTTAAACCAAATGCTGGGAATTTTGAGCGAGATGTAGCAAGATGGGCTGCTGTTCCGCCAAGAGGAAGATTTAGACAAGGGCTGGAACAGATTGAGAGAATTGAAAAAATTGCACAATATAATTGGGAAAACTTTATAGAACCTCGTGCTATTGAATTATCTGGCTCAGATACACTTTGTTTAACAAGTGGTACCGGCGATGGATATGTGAGAGAAGCGATAGAAGATATGAACTTAGAGGTAGATATATTAAAATTAGATATACCATACCCTTTGCCTAAAGAGAAATTGGAAAAATTATTTGATAACTACAAAACAGTGATAGTATTTGAAGAAACTTACCCTTGTATCGAGGAACAGCTAAGTTCACCAAAACTTCACGGAAAACTAACCAATGATGTTCACAAGATTGATGAATTTTCTAAAGATAAAGTTTTAGCAGCATTTAGCAATGTTGGACTTATAGATAAAAACAGTTTTTACAAAAGTGAAAAATACGCAAATGAGCTACCAGTTCGTCCTCCAAACCTTTGTCCCGGTTGTCCTCACAGAGATATTTACTACTCTGTTATGAAAGTTTTTAAAAAGAAAAAATCTATCTATCCATCTGATATAGGTTGTTATACTCTAGCTCTTAACCAAGGTGCGATAGATACTGTACTTTGTATGGGTGCTAGTATTGCTATGGCAAGTGGATTTTCTATCGCAGATCCTAGTAAAACTGTGATTGCAAGTATCGGGGACAGTACTTTTACCCACTCTGGTGTTGCACCACTGATAAATGCGGTGTATCAAAAACATAAATTTGTACTAATAATTATGGATAATTCAGTGACAGCTATGACAGGTCGCCAAGAAACACCTGAACGGGCAAATCCTGGTGCAATTAACCTTAAACATATCGTTGAAGGTTGTGGAGCAACTTGTATGGAGCACATCTATACTCCAAATTTAGATGAGAGTATTGGCTTTATGAAAGAAGTGAAGAAAAAACACGAAATAACTGATGGTCCATTGGTAGTTATCGTAAGAGAGTTTTGTGTTTTAGATAAAGAAAGGGCTCCTCAAATGCTTCCTGGAATTTATGCAGAAGTTGATCCAGATAAATGTGTGGCATGTGATATTTGCACAACCGCTTACAAATGTCCTCCTATGCACTACAATGAAGAACATAAAATAGAAATAGATCCATTTTTATGTATAGGGTGTGATGCATGTATAGACGATTTATGCCCAACTGATGCGTTTATAGAAAGGAAAGTTAAATGAAATATCAGATAGTCATAGCTGGAATTGGTGGACAAGGTGCTGTATTTTTGGTAAAAGTTTTAAGTATCGCAGCAAGTCTTAAGGATCAAAAATGTTTAGGGACTGAAAACCATGGGATGAGTCAAAGAGGTGGATCTGTATCTTGTTATGTAAAGGTGGGTAATTTTTACTCGCCAGCGATTGATGAAGGGCAGGCAGACTTACTTATAGCACTAGAAGGAAATGAAGGACTGAGAAACATACAATACTTAAAAAAAGACGGTGGCACTATAGTGGTAAATGCAGACTTAAAATTCCCACAAATCGAATACAAAACGATAAAAATAGATGCTTTTGAAAAAGCTAAAAACGGAGAACTTCCTATACAGGCATTAAATGTCTATATGTTGGGGATTGCGCTTGCAAAAGACCCACATTTTCCTTTTAATATAAATGACATAGAAGAAGCGATAAGAGTTATGAATGCAAAAGTAGCAGACAAAAATATCGCAGTACTTTACCAAGCGATAGAAGACACAAGGAGTATATAGGTGATTTGGTCAAAAAATGAAACGCTAACTCGTGATGAGCTGGAAAAACTACAAACAAAAAGATTAAAAGAAACAGTTGCTAGAGTTTATGGTGCAGTTCCTTTTTATCAGAAAAAATTCAAAGAGCTTGGAATCATGCCTGAAGATATAAAATCTATCTACGATATCTCAAAACTTCCTTTTACAAAAAAACAAGATTTAAGAGACAATTATCCCTTTGGAATGTTTGCAGTTGAACAAGATGCTGTTATCAGAATCCATAGTTCCAGTGGAACAACAGGAAAACCAACAGTCGTGGGTTATACAAAAAGCGACATGAATGTTTGGAATGAAGTGATGGCTAGATGTTATACCATGAGTGGTGTAAATTCTGAAGATACTGTACATAATGCTTATGGCTATGGACTTTTTACAGGCGGTCTTGGACTTCATGATGGCGCACAAACTGTTGGTGCAGCAGTGGTGCCAAGCTCTGGTGGATTTACTTCAAGACAGCTTCTTTTGATGAAAGATTTTGGAGCAACTGTATTAGCCTCAACCCCTTCATTTGCTCTACATGTAGCAGAAGTGGCACTAAAAGAAGGATATGACCTTAAAAATGATTTTAAATTAAAATGTGGTATATTTGGAGCTGAGCCAACAAGTGAAGGCTTAAAAGAAGAAGTTGCAAGAGTTTGGGGAATTGATTATTATGAGATATATGGGATGAGCGAGATAATAGGTCCCGGCGTTTCAAATAGTTGTAACCAGCACGATGGACTTCATATCTTTGAAGATCACTTTTATCCTGAAATCATAAACTCAGAAACTGGTCAAGTTTTGCCTTATGGTGAAAAAGGTGAACTTGTTATAACTTCACTCACAAAACAGGCATTTCCTATCATCAGGTATCGGACTGGAGACATAACTAGTTTGGATCAAACACCTTGTAGATGTGGAAGAACACATGTAAGAATGCAAAGTGTAATGGGAAGAGCGGATGACATGTTAATCGTAAACGGTGTAAATGTATTTCCATCGCAAGTTGAACATGTTCTCTCAAATGTTGAAGAAATAACACTAAATTATCAAATCGTAGCAGATAAAAAAGGTTATCTTGATAGTTTAGAGATTATGGTAGAAGTAAATGACCAAATGCCGATGGACAGTATCGGGGCACTTGAAAATCTCAAAAAGAAAATCCAGAGTGATCTTTTAAACAATCTCTATATTAACGCAAAAATCAAACTCGTAGAGCCAAGAAGCATTGAACGAAGTATGGGAAAAGCTGTGCGAGTCATAGACAAAAGGAAGTTATAATAAAATTCTATGCAAAGCATAAACTTTCTCAAAGAGAGTGTAAGCACAAGAGCGAGAGGAATTTTACTTGGGCTTTGCCCAAACAAAAGGAGAAAATAAAATGAAATATAAAATTCAACAATTATCAGTATTTTTGGAAAACAAAGCCGGTGAACTAGCTGATTTTACAAAAGTTCTATCAGAAAATGGAGTCTCTATCAAGTCAATAATCATCGCAGATTCAAGTGATTTTGGATTAGTACGAGCTATCGTTGATAATCCTCAAAAAGCAAAAGCAGTCTTAGAAGATGCAGGTTTTGGTGTGAGATTTTCTGAAGTTTTTGGTGTAAAAATAGATGATTATGTAGGTAGTTTTGATAAAGTCATAGCAACTCTTGCGTCAGAAGGTATAAATATATTTTACACTTATAGTTTTTATGAATCAACAACAGGAATTTTTATATTTAGCGTTGACAACACAAGCAAAGCAGTTGATGCCTTAGAAAAGCAAGATGTACAGATAGTCGAAGCCAAACACTTCTACATGTAGGAAGTTTTAATGACTTATAGCAAAAATGAAAGTTTAAGTATTGATGAATTAAGGTCCTTACAGTTTGAAAGACTTCAAGAAACTCTAGTAAGAGTCTATAATCTTGTACCTTTCTATAAAGAAAAATTTAATGCTCTTGAAATTAAACCGAGCGATATAAAGTCTTTAGAGGATTTATCTAAATTACCATTTACAAAAAAACAAGATTTACGAGATAACTATCCTTATGGTCTTTTTGCAGTGGATATGGATCAGATTGTTAGAATTCACAGCTCTAGTGGAACTACAGGGAAACCGACAGTTGTAGGTTATACTGAACATGACATGGATGTTTGGAGTGAAGTGATGGCCAGAGTCCTTACTATGGGAGGGCTTACAAGTAAGGATATAATCCAAAACTCTACTGGATATGGACTTTTTACAGGTGGGCTTGGTTTTCACGATGGAGCCGGGCGGTTAAAGATGGCAGTTATTCCAAGTTCTACTGGTTTTACTTCTAGACAATTGCTTTTACTGAAAGATTTTAAAGCAACAGCTTGGACAGGCACTCCTTCGTTTGCCCTTCATATGGCCGAAAAGGCAAAGGCTGAAGGATATGATTTAAAAAAAGATTTCAATCTAAAAGTTGGATTTTTTGGAGCTGAACCCGCTAGTGAAGGACTTAAAAACGAGATAGCAAAAGTTTGGGGAATTGATTATGTAGAAGTTTATGGGCTCTCTGAGATAATAGGTCCAGGTGTTGCTTCAAGTTGCAAGCACTCTCATCTTCTTCATATTAACGAAGACCATTTTTATCCTGAGATTATAGACTCCAAAACTGGTGAAGTTTTGCCTGAAGGAGTTAGAGGTGAATTAGTAGTTACATCACTAACCAAACAAGCACTTCCAATCATAAGATACAGAACTGGGGACATAACATCACTCACAAGAATACCTTGCAAATGCGGAAGGACACTGGCTAGGATAGAAAGTATCGTTGGGCGAGCAGATGATATGCTTCTTATAAACGGTGTAAATGTATTTCCTTCACAAATCGAACATGTACTCTCACATGTAGAGGGTGTAACATTAAATTATCAAATTATAGCGCACAAAATTGGCTATCTAGATAAACTTCAAATTGATATTGAATTAAATGAAGATATAATGAGTGAGAATATAAGTGAATTAGAAAATCTAAAAAAATCAATACAGCACGAGATGCTAAACAATCTATATATAAATGTAGATGTAAAACTTGTCGCTCCAAAGTCGATAATCAGAAGCGAAGGAAAAGCCGTGCGAGTGATAGACAAAAGGTATAAATAATGCAATACAGATACATAGGAAAAAGTGGATTAAGAGTAACTCCAATTTGTTTGGGAACTATGACATTTGGAAGTTTCAGTGATAAAAAAGAATCTTTTAAGATAATGGACAAAGCGTATGAGCGAGGCATAAATTTTTTTGATACAGCTGAGCTTTATCCTGTTCCACCATCTTCTCATTATGCGGGATTGACAGAAGAAATTGTTGGTGAATGGATGCAGGATAAACCAAGAGATTCACTTATCATCGCCTCAAAAGTGGCAGGTGCAGCAAACGGATGGTTTGTTCCACCTATCAGACATGGTCTTACAGCAGTGGATAGATTTCATATAACAAAGGCATTAGAGGCAACCTTAAAAAGGCTAAAAACTGATTATATAGATTTGTATCAAGTGCATTGGCCTGACATGAGTGTTCCTATAGAAGAGTCTCTTTTCGTATTGGACGAATTCATAAAAGCAGGAAAGATAAGATATATAGGAACTTCAAACGATAGTGCTTATGGTTTGACGAAAGCAAATGAAGTATCAAAATTTAAAAATATGACCAGATTTCAGTCAATTCAAAACAATTTTTCTATGCTAAATAGAAGATTTTTAGATGAACTTGGCAATGTTTGCAAAAAAGAAGACATATCCTTACTACCCTACTCTCCACTAGCAGGCGGCGTACTTACTGGAAAATACAATCAAAAAATCCTCCCCGTTGGTGCAAGATTTACGAAATACCTAAATGATCCAAATCCAAGAATGCAAGTACAAGCAAAAAGATTTGTAAACCCTAAGACACTGTCATCAGTAGAAAAATACTTAGAAATAGCAAAAGATTATGATGTAAATCTAACAACGCTAGCAATTGCATGGAGTATGCACTTTGATTTTATAGCTTCAACTATCATCGGTGCTAGTAAAGCAGAGCAACTAGATGTTATATTTGATGCTTTTAACTACAAAATTAGTGGTGAATTAATGCAAAAATTAGACGAAGTTCATCAGGAAATTTTATACCCTATGGGTTAAAAATCAATTTCTAGACTGATGCATTTTTATAATATAGAGTTAAGCATATAAAGATAGAATTAAATCAAATAAAAAAAGAGTTAATAAATGACAAAAAATAGTATTTTAAAAAGCATCAAAAAATCTTTAAATTTCAATGATAATGTTATGTTGAAAGTATATCAACTTGTAAATTATAAAGTTACTATTGAAGATGTGAAAGATGTTTTAAGAGAAGAAGGTGATCCTAAGTTTATCCTCCTAAATGATGAAGCTTTAAAACTTTTTTTAGATGGATTAATAGTCTATGAAAGAGGCTCTATCAATAAAAAACATTCTCAAGATAAAGATGTGATTCTTACAAATAATATGATTTTAAAAAAGTTAAGAATAGCATTTGATTTAAAGGATGATGATATGGTTAGAGTATTTTCACTAGCTGACATAAATATTTCAAAATCGGAGCTAACCCCATATTTCAGGAAGGAAGGTCATAAAAACTATAAACAATTTAGTGAATCTCATCTCAAAAGTTTTATAAAAGGTTACAAAGTTTTCTTGACTGTAGAATAATTTGATAAATCTTCTAATAGAGTATTTAATCTATTTTAAGAAATTTTGTTATACTATTCTTCAACTAGATTGATTAACCTAGCATAAATAAAAAAGGAAATTTATGTTTATAATAGAGCCAATAAAAAAAGAAGAAGCCGCTGGTGAGTTAAAACTTTTTTATAAAATGGTTGAAAAGAATTTAGGATTTATACCGCCACACATTGAGCTTTTTGCTACTATTGATTTAGGTGCCATGAAGAAGTCTATGGAGTTCAATCAATCTATGATGACGCATGAAAAAATAGATAAAAATCTATTGCCATACTTAAGATTATATATTGCAAATAGTGAATGTAGAAGTTATTGCACAAATTTCAATACTCAAATGTTGTTAAAAATGGGAGCAGAAGCCAAGCTCATAAATAACATAATGGGACCACAGCACAACCATAAAGACCCATCCAATATTAATTTTTAAACTTTTTAAAAATATTTCTCATGAATTTTCATCTCAAATCCACTTTTATTCTCAATGCTAATTGGATTTACTCTTATTTTCTCTATATTTTTCATCTATTTATTACTTTTCTTGCTTATGGGCAAATAATTTTAGATTAGCAACTATACATTTAATCCCTCTTCAGCTTTTTCATCACTTAGATTATAAAACTTCTGAATA
>CAZYTB010000096.1:0-8881 GCA_964650375.1 uncultured Campylobacterales bacterium
GAATATAAATTAGGTATACTGTCCCCGGAATATCGAATATCAATATCCCCGGAATATCAATATCCCCGGAATATCGGAATATACTGTCCTCGGAATATACAATTTGTTACTTAAGCGCAATATTTTTAAAAAATGGTCATTTTTTATTCATTTTTTCTTGCTAATCATAATAAAATCTGATAAAATAAACATTGCAATTAAAAATTTTAAAGGAGTGTAAATGAAAAAAATAACTACAATCGTAGCTAGTGTTGCAATACTTGCAAGTATGTCTTATGCCAAAGAAGTTAAAATTGGTGTAGTACTACCTATGACAGGTCCTCTCGCAGCCTTTGGTCAATCAAGTTTAGATGGATTAAAAATTGCTTATGCAGAGAACCATAAGTTAAAAAATGGGGATACTGTTAAGTATATCCTTCTTGATGATAGAGGTGATAAAGTTGAAGCAGCAACTGCGACTAGAAGACTTATAGATAAAAATAAAGTTACAGTAATCTTAGGTGAAGTTGCGAGTTCAATCTCTATGGCAATGGCGCCAATTTGCGAGAGAGCCAAAACTCCGATGATAACTCATGGATCAACTAATCCAAGAGTGACAAAAGGCAAAAAATTTGTAACAAGAGCATGTTTTATAGACCCATTTCAAGGCGCTGTTGAAGCAAAATATGCACTTGAACATGGTTATAAAACAGCTTATATGATAACTGATGCTAAACAAGATTATTCAGTTGGTCTTTCAAAAGCTTTCAAAAAAGCTTATGTAGCTGGTGGTGGGAAAATTCTTGGAAGAGTATTTATTAACTCTGGGGATGTGGATTTTAATGCGCAGGTTTCAACTATTAAAGCAGCTCACCCAAGTATCATTTCTTTCACAGGATACTATCCTGAAGCAGCATTATTAGTAAGACAAGCAAAAGCAATAGGTCTTGATGTACCATTTATCGGAGGAGACGGCGTTGGTTTTCCTCAACTAATAAAAATTGGAGGAAAAGCAACTGAGGGATTTTTGTATAGTGATCACTTTAATGAAGCAGCAGCAACTTCAAAAGTAGCTAAAGCTTATGTAAAAGCTTTCCATGCAAAATATAACAAAGTACCAGATTCAATGGGTGCGCTTTTAGCTGATGCATACAATATGGCTTTAGCAGCGATGAACAAATGTGAGAATCCACAAAATAAAATTTGTGTAAATAATAATATTAGAAACACAAAAAATTTCCAAGGTGTAACAGGTGTTATAAATATTGACAAAAATGGCAATGCTATAAAATCTGCAGTTATAAATGTTGTAAAAAATGGTAAATTTGCATACAAAGCAACAGTAAATCCATAGTTTTTTATATATTTCAAGTAGGCGATATCGCCTACTTGAAATTTTTTCAAATTTCTTCAAAATAAAATGAATAATTAAATATGCTTCTTGGATAACTTATAAATTAAAGATGTTATTTATGCAAGAAATATATTATTTAAAGGTAACTTAAAATGGATTTTCCTACTTTTTTGCAACAAATGATTAACGGCATTAGCCTCGGCAGTATGTACGCATTGATTGCTATCGGTTATACAATGGTCTATGGAGTTTTGAGGCTCATAAACTTCGCTCATGGTGACATCATGATGGTGGGTGCATTTGCAGCTTATTTTGCTCACAATGCTGGAGTTCCTTTCGGATTATCTGTCGTAATAGCTATTGCCGCCGCTATAGTAACAGGTATTTTGATGGATAAAATTGCATATAAACCTCTTCGAGATGCTCCAAAGATTTCACTTCTTATCACAGCGATTGGAATCAGCTTTTTTTTAGAAAATCTCTTCAATGTACTTTTCGGTGGAATACCAAGAGCATTTTTTGCTCCTGCTTATCTAACAAAGATATTAAATATAGATGGAATTATCATTCCAATTACTGTTATTATCATCCCAGTTGTGACTATATTGATTTTGTTTATTATTTTATGGATATTAAATAAAACAAAATATGGTATGGCAATAAGATCACTTGCATTTGACATACCGACAGTTAGACTTATGGGAATTAATGCAGACATGATAATCATGCTTGTCTTTGCGATGGGCTCAGGATTAGCCGCAGTCGGTGGAATTTTTTATGCTGTTAGTTATCCTTCTATTAATCCTCTGATGGGTGTTATTGTTGGACTTAAGGCATTTGCAGCAGCAGTATTGGGCGGTATTGGAAGTGTATCAGGAGCAGTTATAGGTGGATTTATACTTGGATTTACCGAGATCGTTGTAGTTGCATTTATGCCAGAACTTGGAGGCTATAAAGATGCCTTCGCCTTTATTTTCTTGATTTTGGTACTATTATTTAAGCCAACTGGCATAATGGGACAAGATTTAGAGCGAAGCCGGTTTTAAGGAGTAAACATGAAAATAATAAAATTATCTATACTAGCGATTACTATGTTTTTTGTTTGGTTTGCTCAAAATAATTTTGATCCATATACAGTAAGCATATTAAACAATATAGCTATATTTGCAATTTTAGCACTAAGTTATAATCTTATAAACGGCGTTGCAGGGCAATTTTCACTAGAACCAAATGGTTTTGTGGCGATTGGTGCTTATGTTACAGCACTATTTTTGTTGCCATCTAGTGAGAAGATTAGCATGTATGCACTTGTAGACCCAGCCCCTGTGATACTTGCCATGAGCAGTAGTTTTCTGCCCGCACTTATCATGAGTGGAGTTGTTGCAGCGGTTATAGCATTTTTCTTATCTATTCCGGTTTTTAGGGTAAGAGGAGATTATCTGGCCATTGTTACTTTAGGATTTGGATTTATCATCAGGATATTAGCTATCAATATACCAGAATATACAAATGGCGCCTTAGGTTTAAATGATATACCAAATACTTCAAATCTTTATTGGACTGGATTTATTACGATTGTTACTTTTGTGATCATGTTAAATGTAATCTATTCTAAATATGGAAGAGCTATGAAAGCAGTAAGAGATGATGAAGATGCTGCAATCGCGATGGGAATAAACACTTTTTGGATAAAGACTTACGCATTTATGACAAGTGCCTTTTTTGAAGGTGTTGGCGGGGGTCTTATGGCTTCAATGCTAACAACTATCTCACCTGACCAATTTACTTTTTTACTAACTTTCCAACTACTAATCATTATAGTTTTAGGAGGGCTTGGCTCCATGAGTGGTACACTTATAGGAGCAGTTTTAGTTATGGGTGGAACCGAATGGCTAAGATTTTTGGATCAAAATATGGATATATTCGGGTACAACACAGGGGCACATCCAGGTTTAAGAATGGTAGTTTTTTCAATCCTTCTAATTGTTATGATGCTTTTTGCGAGAAGAGGGCTTTTGGGCAATAGAGAGTTATTAGATATATTTAGGAGGAGAAAGTAAATGAAAACTTCTATGCAAGGCATTAGCTTTAGTCACGAGGAATTTTTGAGTGATTTTATTGCTCAAAAAGGGGACATAATACGAGGCTTTGCCTTGTGCTTTAGTCACGAGGAATTTTTGAGTGATTTTATTGCTCAAAAAGGGGACATAATACGAGGCTTTGCCTTGTGCTTTAGTCGCGAGGAATTTTTGAGTGATTTTATTGCTCAAAAAGGGGACATAGGATGATACTCGAACTTCAAAATATTACGATGCAATTTGGTGGAGTTACTGCTATAGATGAATTATCCTTTAGTGTAGAAACAGGAGAGATATACGGTTTAATAGGACCAAATGGAGCAGGAAAAACTACTCTTTTTAATATTGTTACAGGTAACTATACTCAAACAGCCGGTAAGGTGCTTTTTAGCCACGAAGAATTATCTGAAATAAAGCCAAATATGATAGTGCAAAAAGGGATAGCTAGAACATTTCAAAATATACGACTTTTTAAGAGCATGAGTGTATTAGAGAACGTTTTGATAGGATTTCACAATCAAGCCCACTATACCTATTTTGAGTCAATTTTTAGATTGCCTAGACACTTTTTATATGAAAAAAATATAAAAAAAGACGCGATGGATATATTAAAAAGATTTGGAATTGCAGATTTGGCAAATACTAATTCATCATCACTTAGTTATGGAAATCAAAGAAAAGTAGAGATTGCAAGAGCGCTAGCTACAAACCCAAAACTTTTGCTTTTAGATGAGCCTGCGGCTGGCATGAATTCAAATGAAACAGAAGATCTATCAAATATAATAAAAAAGATAAAAGACGAATATGGACTTACTGTATTATTGATAGAGCATGATATGAAATTTGTAAATAAAATGTGTGATAAAGTTTTAGTTCTTGATTATGGAGAAAAAATTTTTGAGGGGAAACCAAGCGACGCTATAATTGATGAGAAGGTAGTTGCGGCATATTTGGGGGATTTTAAACATGCTTAAAGTTAATGATTTAGAAGTATATTATGGAGTAATCGCCGCAGTTAGGGGAATTGATTTTGAAGTGGAAGAAGGTCAAATAGTTTCTTTGATTGGCTCAAATGGTGCGGGTAAAACCTCTACATTGCAAGCATTACTCAATAGTGTAAAAAGAAAAGGTACTATCGTTTTTGGCGGGTATGATACTAAGAATCACAAAACACATACTTTGGTGCAAAAAGGACTAGCTTTAGTTCCTGAGGGAAGAAGGGTTTTTATAAATCTAAGTGTTGAAGAAAATCTTAGAATGGGTGCTTTTAATAATGATGAAAACTATGAGCATTTAAAAAAAGAGATGTATAAACTTTTTCCAAGAATTGAGCAAAAAAGAAACCAAATAGCAGGAACACTGAGCGGCGGTGAGCAACAAATGCTAGCGATTGCAAGAGCTCTTATGAGTGAACCTAGACTTTTGATGTTAGATGAGCCAAGCCTTGGGCTTGCACCCAAAATTGTAGGTGAAGTTTTTGATACAATTGAAAGATTGAGAGACGAGGGGATTACTATACTCTTGGTTGAACAAAATGCTTTTGCAGCTCTAAGTATCTCAGATAAAGCTTATGTTATGGAAAATGGCAAAATAGCACTAAGTGGAAATGCAAAAGATATGATAGGCGATGATGCTATCAGACAGAAATACCTAGGTGGATAATAATAATTAATATTTATATAATATTTACTTTCATTTGCTAAAATCCCCTATATTTTATAATTAGGGGATTACATGAATAAGTTCTTCAAATCACTACTTTCAATGAAAATGGTGGTTTTGCTTCTTTTTACATTTGGTGTTGTAAGCGGGGTTGCCACTTTTATTGAAAATGATTATGGCACAGAGGCTGCCTGGTCAGTTGTCTATAATTCTTGGTGGTTTGCAGCAATACAAGTTGCTCTTGGTATTTTGTTAATTTATAATATTTTTAAATACAAAATGTATAAATTAAAAAGTTTACCGGCATTCCTATTTCATCTTGGTTTTTTAGTCATACTCTTAGGTGCCGGGATAACAAGATATTATGGCTTTGAGGGAATATTGCATATAAGAAATGGAGACACAGAAAATCGTATGATTTCAAGTGCTTCGTATGTGTCTGCTAGTGCAATCAAGGGTGATAAAAAATATCAAACAAGTTTAAAAAAACTCATCTCTAAAATCGGTAATAATAACTTTGATATGAAACTTGATGTTGCAGGAGATGTTGCAAATATTAAATATAAAGATTTTGTTCCAAATGCTGTAACTAAATTAGTCTCAGACCCAAGTGGTAAAGCAGCAATTACTATGTTAGTCAGTGTTGGCGGAAGCCCGGATACTGTTACGCTAAAACAAGGACAAGTTTATATTGCTGGAAATAATATATTATCTTTTGATGCTCCAGTTTCTACAACTGACAAAAATATAGTAAAGATACATGTAGAGGGCGATAAATTTTATATTACTTCTGCTAAACCAATAGACTGGTTTAAAATGGTAGAGAATAAAAAAGGAAAATTTGAAGCTAATAAAAAAGAAGAATTTACAGCAGGCAGATTATATACAATCGGTGGAGTAAATATAGCACCAAGACAGATGCTTTCCCATGCAAAAGAAAAAATTGTTAGTGAAACAAACCCTATGTTTAAAGGACGAAAAGGAATGAAGCTTTCAGCCCTTATCGTAGATGTTACATATAAGGGTAAAACAAAAGAAGTTGCAATGTTTGGAAGAGGAAAAGGGGCAAAAGGTTTTACAAAAAAAGAGATGATAGCTGATACTCCCTTTCAATTTGAATGGGGAAGTAAAGTTGTAAAATTACCTTTTGCTATAAAATTAATAGAGTTTCAACTAGATCGCTATCCAGGATCCATGTCGCCTATGTCTTATGCAAGTGAGGTAGAAGTAATAGATAAGAAAGATAATATAAAGATGCCATATAGGGTTTATATGAATCATGTTTTAAGCTATGGTGGATATAGATTTTTTCAATCTTCGTATGATCAAGATGAATTAGGAACAATTCTTTCGGTAAACAAAGATCCGGGCAAATGGCCTACTTATTTTGGATATTTTTTACTTATTCTTGGACTGTTTTCTAATCTTTTAAACCCAAAAAGCAGATTTAGAAAGTTGGCAAGCATGATACAAAGAGATACAAATAAGATTAAATCAGTTATTTTAGCACTATTGTTAGCTCTTAGCATTTTACATGTGAGTGAAGCAAGAGCAGATGACTCGGTTTTAAACTTTCTAAAAAAATACGATAAAGTTGATGCCCAAAAATTTGGTACTATTTTAGTCCAGAGTAGTGATGGAAGAATAAAACCGATAGATACGCTCTCAGATGAAATCTTAAATAAAGTTTATAGAAGCACAAACTATAAAGGGCTCACTGCAAATCAAGTAATACTAGGAATGATAGCCAGTCCAAAAGAGTGGCAAACCCAAAAAATGATAAAAGTTTTTGATCCAAAACTTAAAAAAATATTGGGAATGAAAAAAAATGAGAAATATGCAAGTTTTAATCAATTTTTTGCTAAAACAAAAGATGGCAATGGATATAAATTGGCAACATATGCCGAAGTTTCTAGCCGAGAAGAACCATCAGCACGCAATAGGTTTGACAAGGATGTTTTAAAAGTTGATGAAAGATTAAATATTTGTTATATGGTCTATACTGGAGAAATTCTTAAAATTATACCAAAGATTAATGATGAAGGTAAAAAATGGTTTAATCCAAAAGAAGCAATTTCTACTTTTCCAAAAGATGAAAGTGCAGATGTAAGAAAAATGCTTGCAACTTATTTTAATGGAATTGCAAAAGGGATGAAAAGCGGAGATTGGAGTGATGCCAATAAAGCAATTGATAGCATAAAAAAATATCAAGAACAATATGCTTCTGATATAATCCCAAGTCCTAGTAAAATAAATGCGGAAATATTTTTCAATAAAGCAAAAATATTTCAAAGATTAACACCAGTTTATCTGCTTAGTGGTTTAATACTTTTATTATTTATTTTTGCAAAAATGATGAAGCCATCTTTAAATATTAAAACAGCCACAAAAGTTATATTTTGGATAATTATTTTTGCATTTATTGCCCATACAATTGGCTTAGGGCTTAGAGGCTATATAGACGGCCATGCACCTTGGAGTAGCGGTTATGAGTCGATGATATATATAGCTTGGGCCATTATACTAGCTGGTATATTCTTTTCCAGACAAGCCGTGATTGCACTTTCACTTACTTCAATTTTAGCTGGTGTCACACTTTTTGTTGCTCATCTTAGTTGGATGGATCCTCAAATCACAACGCTTGTTCCTGTGTTAAATTCATATTGGTTAGATATACATGTTTCAGTAATAACTGCTAGTTATGGATTTTTAGGATTATGTGCACTTTTAGGATTTTTTACACTTATACTATTTATTATTAGAAAACCAAATTTAAAAACTAAAAGAGCAATAGAAATAGATAGAAGTATAATTGAAGCGACCAGAATTAATGAAATGGCTATGATTTTAGGTCTTAGCTTACTTACTATTGGAAACTTCTTAGGCGGTGTTTGGGCAAATGAATCTTGGGGCAGGTACTGGGGATGGGATCCAAAAGAAACTTGGGCATTAGTTTCCATTTTGATTTTTGCCTCTATTGTTCATTTTAGATTTATTCCTAAACTTAGTACCCCATTTGCATTTGCAGTTGCGTCAACTTTGGCGTATTCATCTATTATCATGACATACTTTGGAGTTAATTTTTATCTCTCAGGCATGCATTCATATGCAACGGGAGATCCAGTTCCAATTCCTACCTTTGTTTACTATACTGTCGCTATAGTATTTGCAGTGATTGCACTTGCTTACAGAAAAAGAGATATGAGCAAAAAACTTTAATATAAAACATTTTATAGCTGCCAAGTAATATACTTGGTGGCTTTTGCTATAATACTTCACTATAAATAATCCAAGGGGTGTATTTTGCCTGAAAAATATCTATTGATGGTAATTGTTGTAGTGATTGTTATAATTATTTTTTTTATACTAATAGCTATTTTAAAAAATAATAATAAAGTTATCATAAAAACTAAAAATATAACTAAGAGTATTCAAAAAAATAAAAAAGTAACAATTAAAGACATGAGCGAAATTGCTGCAAGAAGAACGAGTTCAAGCGAAGATTTAAAAAAAGCCATAAATTTAGTAGCAAAAGATCTTCCTTTCCCCAAAAAAATAAAATATAAACTACCAAAAGATATAAAAATCTACTTAAACTTTGTTCTTCTGATTGCCAGTCATAAAAATGCGGATGCTAAACTTATAGCGTACATGGATAAAGAGCTTAAAAAAACAAACGATGAATATAGAACTGAAATTGATATATATGAAAACGAAGGATTAAGAGAAAGATCAAGCAGAATTTAAAATATAATGGCGCGGCGGACGAGACTCGAACTCGCGACCCTCGGCGTGACAGGCCGATATT
>CAZYTB010000097.1:0-8833 GCA_964650375.1 uncultured Campylobacterales bacterium
GCAAATAGATAGTAAAAATATGATAAAATTCATGTTTTATTATAAATAATAGTTAAGTTAAAGGTAGATTAATGTTTGCAAACAATGTAGCGAAGAAGATTTTTGGAACAAAAAACGATAGATTAGTGAAAATCTATCTAAAAAGAGTGAAAAATATAAACGATCTTGAAGAATTTTATGAAAAGATGAGCGATGATGAGCTAAAAGGCAGCTTCGAAAAATTTAAAGAAGAAATTATAAATAAAAGTAAAACTCTAGATGATGTATTATATGATGTATTTGCGATTACTAGAGAAGTAAGTAAACGAACTACCGGTCTTCGTCATTTTGATGTTCAGATGGTTGGTGGTTTAGTTTTACACGAGGGTGATATAGCTGAAATGAAGACAGGTGAGGGTAAAACACTTGTTGCCACTCTTCCCGTTGTGTTAAATGCTATGAGCGGAAAAGGTGTACATGTTGTAACGGTAAATGATTATCTAGCAAATAGAGATGCGAGTGACATGACGCCAATATATAATTTTTTGGGTTTAAGCGTAGGTGTTGTTACTGCAGCACTTGAAGATGATGCAAAAAGAAAAGAGCAATATGGTGCTGATATTACTTATGGCACAAATAACGAATACGGATTTGATTATTTAAGAGACAATATGCGCTATTCGTTAGAGGAAAAGGTTCAAAGAGAACACAATTTTGTTATAGTGGATGAAGTTGACTCGATTTTGGTCGATGAAGCAAGAACACCACTTATAATTTCTGGACCAACAAATAGAACGCTAGATGGATATAAAAGAGCAAATGATATTGCCTTGAAACTAAAAAAAGAAGTTGATTTTACTGTAGATGAAAAAAATAAGACAATTTTAATCACAGAAGAGGGAAATGAAAGAGCAGAAGAACTTTTTGGAGTCGGTAACCTTTATAATTTAGAAAATGCTGTATTGGCCCATCATTTGGACCAAGCTTTAAAGGCTCAACATCTTTTTGAGAAAGATGTTGATTATGTGGTAAAAGATGGTGAGATAGTTATAGTTGATGAGTTCACAGGTCGTCTAAGTGAAGGAAGAAGATTTTCAGAAGGACTTCACCAAGCCTTGGAAGCGAAAGAGTTAGTTGATATCAAAGAAGAATCCCAAACTCTTGCAGACATAACTTTTCAAAATTACTTTAGACAATATAATAAATTAGCGGGAATGACAGGAACCGCGCAAACGGAAGCAACAGAGTTTGCTCAAATTTATAATTTAGAAGTTATCACAATACCTACAAACCTACCGATGGTCAGAGTTGATAATAATGATTTTATTTATAAAACAGAGAGTGAAAAATTTAATGCTGCAATTGAAGATATAGAAGCTTGTCATAAAGCAGGTCAACCTGTTCTTGTTGGAACTGCTTCCATTGAGAAGAGTGAAGCTTTGCATTATCTCTTGAAAAAGAAAAATATTCCTCATACTGTTTTAAATGCTAAAAACCATACAAAAGAAGCTGAAATTATCATAAATGCCGGCGAAAAAGGTGTTGTAACGATAGCCACAAATATGGCTGGTCGTGGTGTTGATATAAAAATCTCAGATGAAATCAAAAAGCTTGGTGGTTTATATATTATAGGAACTGAAAGGCATGAAAGCAGAAGAATAGATAACCAACTTAGAGGCCGCTCCGGTCGTCAAGGTGATCCTGGAAAAAGTAGATTTTACCTAAGTTTAGAAGATAATCTACTACGAATTTTTGGGAGTGATAGAATTAAAAATATTATGAATAGATTAGGCATAGAAGAGGGTGAACATATAGAATCTAAAATGGTAACCCGTGCAGTGGAAAATGCTCAGAAAAAAGTTGAAAATATGAACTTTGAATCAAGAAAGCATTTGCTTGAATATGATGATGTAGCAAATGAGCAAAGAAAGGTAATTTATAATTTTAGAAATAATTTATTAGATGAAAAATATGATATAGGCTCAAAAATTAATGAAATTAGACAAGAGTTTGTCACTGATTTGCTTTTTAGGGCTGAGATATATGATGGGATAGCAAAAGAAGAATTTGATCTAAATAAGTTAGTTTCTATCATAAATGAAGATTTGCAGGAAGGATTTGAGGAAGAAGAATTTAAAGAGCTTGATTTTGATGGTCTAAAACAATCCATAGAATCAAATTTTAAAGAAACTTATGACAAAAAAATGTCTGTTGTTGATGATGAGCAAAGAAGAGAGATTGAGAGAGTTTTATATCTTCAAGTTTTAGACAATGCCTGGAGAGAACATCTTTATCAGATGGATATATTGAAAACTGGTATTGGTCTTCGTGGTTACAACCAAAAAGATCCACTAGTTGAGTATAAAAAAGAAAGTTATAATCTTTTTGTTGAATTAGTTGAGCAAATAAAATTTGAAAGTTTTAAAACTCTATATATTGTTCAACTGAAAGATGAAAATGAGGATGCGCAGAAAAAGGCTATGGAAGACATGTTGAGAGCTATGGAGGAAGAGGCATCAAGCGGCATAAAACTAGAACATGACAGTACTTTAAATCCTGAAAATACTCAACCAATTATTGCTGAGAAAAAAATCCCGAGAAATGCACCATGTCCATGTGGCAGTGGTAAAAAATACAAAAATTGTTGTGGAAAAAGTGGTCCCAAAAAAGGTGTGTTAGCATAATTTATGAAAAATAGCACACTAAGTGGGTATTTAGTCAAAAAGTATCTAAGATTTGATAAAACTCAACCTTTTATCACTGTTAGTGCACTTTTGGCTTTTTTAGGTGTTTGTGTTGGAGTTTTGGTTCTGATAGTCGCTATGGCTATAATGAATGGTTTTGATAAGGAGTTTGAAAAAAAGCTCTTTACTATGAATTACCCATTGAGTATTTATTCAAAATCATTTGATAAAGTAAACGATAAAGATTTAGCTCTCTTGAAACAAAAATTTCCATATTTAAAATTTAGCCCTTATATATCATCGCAAGTTATAATTAAAAAAGGTAACAGGCTGGAAGGTGGACTTCTTTTTGGAGTTAATTTCGAGAAAGAAAAAAAAATCAATTCTGTTTTAGAATCCGATTTAAAAGATGTAAAGCTTGGAAAATATGACATAATTGTTGGAAAAGAGATAAGAGATAGTAACTTTTTGCACAAAGGTGATAAATTGACACTGATTTTTACCGCAAATGATCCAAGCGGATTTTCGCTAATACCTAGGATGAAAAGGTTCACTTATAAGGGTTATTTTAACTCAGGGCTAATTGCTTATGATAAGGTATATATGTACACGACACTTAATTCAATAAGAAGTGTTTTAAGCTACAAAAGTGGCACTTATGATGGTATACATATTTATTCAAAATCTCCATTTGAGGATATTAAAAAGATTAAAAAAGTTTTGCCTGTAAATCTTGGCGTCATAGGATGGTGGCAGATGAATGGAAACTTTTTTTCTGCTTTAGCATTAGAGAAGAGGGCTCTTTTTATAGTTTTAATGTTAATTATATTAATCGCTTCTCTAAATATAATAAGCTCTCTTTTGATGACAGTGATGAGCAGAAGAAAAGAGATAGCATTACTTGTTTCACTTGGAGCCACTGCAAAAGAGATTAAAAAAACATTTTTTTATTTAGGTGCTATTATAGGTGGCAGTGGAATAATTATTGGTGCAGTTTTGGGGTTATTGTCTATTTATATTCTTGGCTCGTTCGATATAATATCGCTTCCGGCAGATGTATATGGAACTTCGAAATTGCCACTTGACTTGTCTTTGGTCGACTTCTCTTTGATCATAGTAGGGTCAACAGTTATAGTTCTGCTTTCTTCATATTATCCAGCATATAAAGCAACAAAAATTAATGTATTAGATACTTTAAGAAATGAGTAGAGTCACTCTAAAATAAACTTGAAATTTTTTCAAAACTAAAATAGTTACGACTATTTTTATATTCATACTCAAAATCCAAATTATGAGCTTTTAGTATATTAAAAACTATATACATCCCAAGACCAAAGCTTTTATGTGTTATTTGTTCCTGAGTAAATGGCTCTAAATAATGAGGTAAATCATATTTTAAAGGGTTGCCTTGAGATATAAAGGTTATTGCATCATTTGTTGTTTGTATAGTCACTTTTTTATCAATTGAGTGTTTTATGCCATTATCTATAATATTTTTTACAGCTGTCGTGAAAAGTCTAAAATCAACATGTAGCATATAATTTTTATTAATATCTATTTCTATCTGATTTTGAGAAACCATTGCCAAATCAATTGCTTCATCAATTATATCACTTAATCTGTATGCCTTAACATTTTTTATGCCTTCACCAGAAGTTATTTGCTCTATTGAGGCAAATTCATTAATCAGCAACTCTAATCTTTCAAAAACATTTATCAACCTTTGTTTTTGTTTAGTATTGTCTATCATCTCAACACTAATTCTACCTTTTGTTATAGGAGTTTTGAGTTCATGCATAATATTTCTCAAAAATAATTGTCTGGATTTATTTAGTTTATTTATCTGATCAACTGCATTTTGAAATGAGTTAGAAACTTGTGAGATTTCATCTTCCCCTTCTCTTGCACAAGAAATTGTTAAATCTCCTTTTGCAAATTTATCCATCTCTCTTTTTAATTTTCTAAGAGGTTTTATTCTTCTAATAGTTAAAATATAAGCTGTAAGAATAATCAGCAAGATGAGAACGAAAATACTCCTAATCGTATGGTATCTATATGGTTGATAATCGTTATCCCTTAAAAGTAGGGTGATGTCATTATGCTGTATTAGTAAGTAAATTTGATTTTCATACATTAGTATGGAGCTACTACCAATTCTATTTGTTATTTTTTGCAAAATTTTGGCATTTTTTACGATTTTATCTTTATATTTTTTATCATTAATCTCTTTCATGTTATAACCTTCTACCTGTTTTTCCAGCTGTTTTTCGGTTATAAAATTATTAAGATGAAACAAGGTTGCTCTTGCTATAATGGTATATTTATTATTTAGTTTTTCTGTATAGTTTTGCTTATCATAATCCATTAAAAACATAAATGCCAAAATAATACTGGCAATTGAAATAAAAAATATAAAAGTTATGCTATAAAATATAGATGATCTATTCATTCCGCGTAGTGATTTCATTGCGTAAGCTTATATCCAATACCACGCACCGCATGTATATATTTTGGCTCCTTAGGGTTTTCATCCAATTTACTCCTAATTCGACCTATTATCACATCTATACTTTTATTTGTCGTATCTTCACCGATAGCATCAACATTGTATATAAGCTCTTCCCTAGAGACTACACCGCCTGTTTTTTTTATAAGATAAGCAAGTATTTCGTATTCAGCAACAGTTAAACCAATCTCTTTCCCAAGATAAGTTATTGTCATTTTTTCTTCATTTAATTCTAAATCTTTTCTTTTTTCTATATTTTTTTCTGCTCTAAAATCTTGATGATGCCGTCTAAGCAAACTCATAATTCTAGCTCTAAGCTCAAGTGGATCATAAGGTTTCGGAAGGTAGTCATCTGCCCCATTTTCCAAGGCAGTAACTTTATCATTTAAATCATGCCTGGCTGATGAGATTATTATAGGAGTTGAATGTCTTTTTCTTATCTCTTTGCAAACATCCAAACCATCAATGCCAGGAAGAGTCAAATCCAATATTACTAAATCAAATTTATCATTATCCAAATAAGATATTCCAAGATAAGGGTCATCAGCTGTAGTGGTTTGAATATCAAATTGCTCTAAATATTCAGATAAAATTTCAGCCAATTCTAAATCATCTTCAATCATAAGTATTTTAATCATACAATGCTGCCTCTCAATAGTCTCTTAGAGCTAGCATTGTACCATAAGAGAGCTAATGCTCTCTTATGGTATTCTTATTTCACAATCAAATATGTAACAAAACCATTTCTATTTATATATATCATTTTTGTTTTGTTTTTATATTTTTCCAAAACTGTATTTAAATCTTTCATAGTTTTTATATTTGTATTTTGAACTTGGATAATTATATCTCCCTTTTTAAAACCAATTTTGTCAGCTTGTGAATTATACTTCACATCTGTAACTAAAACACCATGGATATTCTGTGGTATCTTGTATTGGGATCTGACTTGATTGTTAATTTCTAAAACAGATAAACCTTTGATATAGCTATCAGATTGATTTTTATCAAAACTTTTTTTATTCTCCATATTCCCTAATTTTGCCGTAGTTGTTTTTATCTCTTTATCTCTTTCAAAAACAATCTTTATATCTTTGTTTGGCAAGATTGACCCAACTATATTTTTAAGATTATTTGCACTAGAGATTTTTTCATCATTTACTTTGATTATAAGATCACCTCTTTTCAAACCAGCTTTATATGCAGAAGAGTTCTTTTCCACTGTCAGTATTAAAGCGCCCGATTCATTTTTGTATAAACCTTTCATATTTGCTTTCAAATCAGTTATGGAAACTCCAAGGTACCCCCGCTCTATTTTTCCATAATTTACCAAAGCAATTGCTATCTTTTTTACCATATTTGATGGAATTGCAAAACCTATTCCATTATTTCCGCCACTTCTTGAGATGATTGCACTGTTTATTCCGATTAAAGCACCTCTGCTGTCAACTAATGCTCCGCCAGAATTGCCAGGGTTTATAGATGCGTCAGTTTGTATAAAGTTTTCGTATTGATTTAGTCCAATACTGCTCTTATTGAGAGCGGATACTATGCCTTGTGATACAGATTCACCCAGACCAAATGGATTTCCTATAGCAAAAACCATATCTCCAACCAATATTTTTGAAGAATCAGCAAATTTGGCTACAGGAAGTGATTTTGCAACAATTTTAATAACTGCCAAATCAGTCTTGGGATCCTGCCCTATAATTTTTGCTTCATATTCTTTTTTATCTCCAGGAACAGTTACTATGATTTTGTCAGCTCCATCAACAACATGATTGTTTGTAACTATATATCCATCATTCGAGATAATTACACCAGATCCTAGAGATCTTGCTTTTCTATTTTGAGGGTGCAATTTTGGTATTTTATTTCCAAAAAAATCTTTAAAAAAAGGATTTTCCATCATATTTTGAACATTTTGATTTGTTTTAATATTTTTTGTGCTAGCTATATTTACTACACTTTTTCTTATATCTTTTATGGAACTATTATATGAAAGGATAGTATTTTTGTTGGATGGTTCTACCCGCTGCGGATTATTAGGCATGGATTGTATATTTACACTTGCCAAAAGAAATGATGCACTAAGCAGTGCCGATAAAATTAGAATTTTTTTCATTTTTTCTCCTTGTTTTTTTTGTTTTATTATAAATGATATATTTAAATACAATATAAATAAAAAAACAATGAGATTGAACCAATCAGCTAAAATCGAAATATTTTATGTCAAGCATAAAATAACTTTTAATGAATTATAACCTTGATTGACACAGACTAAAGTTATATGGTATAATGCATATCAAATTAAAACAAGAGGTAAATTAGTATGAGTGCAAGTTTGTACGATACATTAGGTGTTCAAGAGAGCGCATCTGCGGAAGAGATTAAAAAAGCATATCGTAGATTGGCCAGAAAATATCATCCTGATATCAACAAAGAAAGTGGAGCAGAAGAAAAATTTAAAGAGATAAATGCTGCATATGAAATATTAAAAGATGATACAAAAAGAAAACAGTATGACCAGCATGGTGACAGTATGTTTGGTGGTCAAAATTTCCATGATTTTGCATCAAGCCAAGGCGGTAATGCTGATTTGGATGAGATATTGAGAAATATCTTTGGTGGCGGCATGGGTGGTGCTAGTTCTGGATTTGGTGGATTTAGTAGGGGAGGTTTTAGTGGAGGCAACTTTGGAGGAGGGTTTCAAACCCCTGACTTAGATGTTGAAGCAAAAATCACTATACCATTTATTGTGGCAGTACTAGGTGGCAAACACTCTATTTCATATGGTGGTGAAAATTTTGATATTAAAATTCCAGCTGGCATAAAAAATGGTGAAAAGATGAGGCTCAAAGGAAAAGGAAAGAACTATCAAGGGCAAAAAGGGGATCTTTTTCTAAGTGTAGAAGTGGCAAACAGCCCAGAATATGAAAGAGATGGAGATGATTTGATAAGGAATATTGATATTCCATTGAAAACTGCTCTATTTGGCGGAAAAGTTAGCGTAGAAACTCCACATAAAGAAGTAACTTTAAAAGTCAAAGAAAATACAAAAAATTCTCAAAAATTTAGGGTAAAAGGTTATGGCGTGATAAATAGAAAATCACAAGTAAAAGGAGATTTATATCTAAGAGCAAATATAGTGTTGCCTGATGTAAACAATATAGATGAAGATTTAAAAACAGCAATGAAAGATAAATTACCAGAGAAATAAGGGGACATTTACCATGCATGGATATGACGAACCAGTATATTTAATAAGCGTAGTAGCAAAAGTTTTGACAATTCATCCTCAGACATTGAGGCAATACGAAAGGGAAGGTTTAGTTTGTCCATCCAGAACTGATGGGAGAATGAGACTATATTCTCAAAAAGATATAGATAGAATCAAGATGATACAAAGACTCACTAGAGATCTTGGAGTAAATCTAGCAGGCGTAGATATAATTATCCAGTTAAAAGAGAAAATAGAAGAGCATGAAGAAATAATAGTAGAATTAAAAGAGCGAGTAAGAAATTCTAATGCAAATAGCCTAAGCACAATAGATAATCCTATAGTTAAAAGAGAAAGTTATGAGATTATACTTTTTGGGGATTGAAGTAAACCCCAATAATTCCATACCAAATTAGACAACAAGCCAACTTGCTCTATAATTAG
>CAZYTB010000098.1:0-8798 GCA_964650375.1 uncultured Campylobacterales bacterium
CTTGATACGCTTAAACTTAAACCACCTCGTCCTTACCAGTCTGAGTTTGCGCGTCTAGGTATCAACTATACTGTTATGAGTAAAAGAAAGCTTTTAGAATTGGTTGAAAATGGCCAGGTAAATGGCTGGGATGATCCTCGCCTTCCTACTATTGCCGGATATAAAAGAAGAGGTTATACTGCCGATTCTATTTTAAACTTCTGTGATCAAATAGGTATAGCAAAATCAAACTCAATGGTTGATGTTGCACAGCTTGAATTTTGTATAAGAGATGATTTGAATAAAAAAGTGCCTCGTGTTATGTGTGTGCTTGACCCCATAAAAGTCGTAATCGAAAATTATGATGGTTATGAAGAAATTGATGCTTCATACTACCCATATGATGTGCCTAAAGAGGGCTACAGAGCACTACCTTTCTCTCGTGAAATTTATATTGAACGGGATGACT
Organism: uncultured Campylobacterales bacterium; assembly: GCA_964650375.1. Lineage (GTDB taxonomy): Bacteria > Campylobacterota > Campylobacteria > Campylobacterales > Sulfurospirillaceae > JAADIZ01. The sequence continues at coordinate 449 of CAZYTB010000098.1, forward strand.
TTATGGAAAATCCTCCAAAGGGTTACTATCGTCTTACACCTGAGCAGCCAGTACGACTTAAGCATGCTTATATCATATCTTGCACGGAAGTAGTTAAAGACGCTGATGGAAATATCATAGAACTAAAAGCCCGATATCATCCTGATTCCAAAAGTGGCTCGGATACTAGCGGCATCAAAGTTAAAAGTGCTATACAGTGGGTGAGCGCAAAGAGCTCTTATGTAGTCGAAGTAAGGCTCTACGACAGATTATTCTCAAGTGAAACTCCTGTCGGTCTGGAAGATATAAACCCAAATTCTCTACAAATCATTAAAAATGCTCTTGTTGAACCTGCTGTTATAGAACAGAGACCTAATGAGAGATTCCAATTTGAAAGACATGGGTATTTTTACGCTGATCCTGTTGACTACACTAATAAACACCCTGTATTCAATAAAATTGTTGGTTTAAAAGACTCTTGGACTAAAAAGGCAGAATCAACTGAAACATCCCCTAAACCTCAAGCTAAAAAGGCACAAGTAGAGGGTGAAGTAGCTCCTATGAATAAAGCTCAGCAGGCAATATTTAATAAATATACTGGAGAGCTTGGGCTAAACAATGAAATAGCTAATATTCTAGCTCGTGATGAGCAACTCTCTAATTTTTATGAAGAAGCACAATCAGTGATTAATAGTCCTGTGAGTATTGCTAACATTGTAGCTAATGAGGTAGCTAGAGAGCTAAAACAGATGCAAATAAATAAGCTGAAATTTAGTGCAAATCAAATAGCCCAACTTGTTAAAATGGTTGATGATGGTACAATTTCTAGTAAGATTTCCAAACAAGTATTTGAAGAGATGGTGAAATCTGGAGAAAATCCAACACAAATAGTTGAAACTAAAGGACTTATACAGATAAGTGACCCCTCTAAAATTTTGCCTATTATTGATGCAATAATTGTAAAGAATCCAGACAATGTTGCGAAGTTTAAAGCAGGTAATACCAAACTGCTAGGGTTCTTTGTCGGACAAGTACTAAAAATCACAGAAGGCAAAGCCAACCCAAAAGTAGTGAATGAACTTGTAACTGAGAAGTTAAAAAATATATAGATTTGCACCCTCTCCTGCTGGAGATATACATATATGTGGCCTCCGAGTTGCACTTTTTAACTACATATGTGCCAAACAATCATGCGATATGCTTATAGTGTGTATAGAGAGTAAAGAGCTAGAAGCTGATCGTGAAAATTCAAAAGAAAATAGGCTTTACATGAAGATGGATTTTTATTGGTTAAATTCCTTAATATCGGGATTTACTTGGAAAAGTATCCTGCCACCTTTAATTTTATCACCTTTAATTTCAAAGGGAAACTGCTGGCTTTATCATCGATGAAGTAATTCGGATGGGGAAAGAGAACTGACCCCTTTCCTTCCACGCTTTTCTCTTTAACCTATATTTTCGTAAACTTCTACTTCGGGGCGACCACTAAACCATTCTTTTGGTGGCAAATTTTCATGTGATTTTGCAAATGCTTCACTTTTTGTATAATCTAAGAAACTTTTCATATCTTTCCAGCCTGTTACTATTGTAAAATTGTTATTTTCTGAAACATGAGGCATATGTTGTGGAGCTAAAAGCTTCATTTCTATAAAACCCGGTTGTTCTTCGACTTGGTGTTTTTTAACTGCATCTTTGAGATGAGCAGAGTATTGTTCATTGAACTCTAGTTTGATTGGAAATTTTGTAAAAACTATAACCATTTTTTAATCCTTTTATGATATATACTAGATGCTTGCACAAGCAATCTGTAGGTAAAACTATAACCAAATATTTCAAATAGATAATAAATCAATAGAAATTAAACACAATTATCCTAAAATTCCATCATAATATTTAAGGATTTTTATGAATTGGTTATTATATACACACCTTATAGCGGCCATGGCATGGATTGGTGGTTCAATCTTTATGTTTGCTTTAGGCATTTTACTTAGAGACAAAGAAAAACAACAAGCAGTATATCCTGTAGTCGGACCAATATTCGGATATTTTGAACTTGCATCACTTTTTGTTTTGCTCGTAACTGGAACTTGGATAACATATAACACCGGTATACTTACCTCTTTGCTAGATGGAAGTCATAGTAAGGTAGTTGATATCTTAAGAACAAAACTTTGGATAGTTTTTGTGATTGTCATCGCAACGATTGTTCATTTCTATATCGCACTGAAAACCAACACGGCTCAAAGGAATAAGCTGGAAAATCTCATATCGCGTGGCTCATCTTTGCTTATCTTCTTCTTGAATTTAGCTGTGGTTTATTTTGCCATACTTATTAGAACTATTATTAATTAGGATAAAGGATAATAAAAAGGACAGACCTATTTTGCAAAAAATTAAAAGTTTAACCCAAACCCATTTTATATTTTTATAATTATATATCCAGTCCCCAGAACTTTCAAGTACGCTACAGTCAACTTCGCCATGCTTTTAAATCTCCCACGACATTGCCCGTCTCAAACCGCGCGAGCGCACTGGCATCAGGCGGTGTCAAAACCTCTGGCTTGTAACTTTTTCAACCAAAGGGATTTTGGGCATTGGATTGCGCGGGTGTAGAGGGATTTAGAGAGAGTCATCGCTCTTTCAATATATCGCTTATCATTTGAGATAATTCAGGACTATTGAGTTTTGTCTTATATGTGACATTTATCCCTTTTTCTTGCAATTTTTTGAAAAAGGCTTCGGCACTTTTAATTTTGAGTTTTTCCTTGTCGCTTACCTCATTGAAAGTATCATAACCTTTTGTTTCCACCACAAAATAAAGTTCTTTTTTATCCTTATCTTCTATGACATATCCAAAGTCAGGGGTATAAGTTCTGCCGTGAGCCGTAGGTATCTTGACTCTTGGCAATTTTGCAAATACGACGATGCGTTTATCGTCAGACTCATCTATCGTCGTCTTTTCTATGACACTGTCAACTTCCATAAAATCTTCATCGTAAATCGATTTGTCCCTGATATTTTTTGAAGCGATTTTGTAAGCCTCTACCCCTAAGCTTCCTTCATCGATATACGCTTTTACATTTCCATTTTTATCGGTAAGGGAAGTATTGCGCGCTCTAATCTCTTTTATATCGTAAGAAATTTTATTTATGATGGTTTCATATATCGCACTTACGAGTTGTTCCTCTAGTTTTTGAAGTGCTTCATTTTCATTTTGAGCGATGAAATCAAACTTTTCTTTTTTTATCTTTTTTAGTACACTCGCTATGGTCTGCATACTCAGTTTTGTTTTATTTGAAAGTGCCTTTATAAATTCATAAATCGTAAATATAGAGTGCATCTCAACCGTCACACTCTGCGTGTCACTGTCATGTCTGTTTTTATCTTCTACATTTTTATCTCGCTTGATGATGATATCTTGTCCGCTTATTGTAAAATTTTCATCTATTTTTGTAACGGCACTTTTGATGAGATCGGCACTGTTGATGTCATATTTGACAACCGCATCATAATTGAGTGTATCCCATAGATTTTTAAACTTTTTAAAATTCTCTTGGTTGATCTTTATTTTGCCTTTATCTTTTTTACCACTTCTGTCTTTTGACCTAATCCTGCTAGTCGTTTTGAAAAAGCTGTCAAAATACTCTCTCAGTCTCTCGTTATCACAGCCTTTTACATGTAAAGATTCTAGCTCTTTTGATCTTGCGTTATAGTCCTCTTTAGAGATAACAATTTCACTATTGCCTTCATCATCAATTTCAATAAATTTATTTTCTTGAAGTTGTGTGAGTAAACCAACAGCGATAAAAGCGTTTGTAGCTATCTTGTTCTCAACAATAATTTCAACATTAAAAACTCTGGCAACTTGCTTGATGCTATGCTCACTTATCTCATTTTGTATGGATGCTACAAAGTTCTCTTCGGTTGATGGAACCACGACAAAGAGCTCATTGATAAAGTCAAACCTTTCATGCTCTTTTGTAATCCTCTCTCCATCTTGATCGACTGCAAGTCTCAGTCCTCTGCCTATTTGTTGAAGTTTTGATATCTTAGAGTTGCTTGGTGCCAGTTTCGCCAGTGTCATGACATTTGGGTTGTCCCAACCCTCTTGCAATGCCCACTGTGAAAATATAAATCTCAAGTCCGTGTCAAAAGAGAGAAGTTCTTCTTTTTTGTTGAGGATCAAGTCTATGGCCGCCTCTTCATCTTTGAGTTTTTTTGATTTGGCAAAGTATCCGTCATGTAATTTTCCTACATGTTCTTTTGTTCGCAGCAGATATGATCTATACTCCTTATCCAAATCTTTTTTGAGTATTTCATCCAGATTTTTTGCATAGAGCCTTTCAAAAAGTTTTGCCAACTCTCCATCGCTTCCATCATCTTTTTTGTATTTATCTACCCCATCGATGAAAAACAGACACAAAGATTTTATGCATAGTTTAAAAAGCTCTTCCTCCCTCTCAAAATGGTTTTTGATAGCAGTATCCACGATGACACGCTGCATCTCGTCTAAAAGCAACCCGTAACTTTCATTTTGCCCCAAAGGCAAAGAGATTTCATTGGTAAAAACGACCTCACTTTTAGTGATCTTCTCTATGACATAACCACTCAGATGCTCTATACCTGTTTTTTCGCCTAAATTATCTCCTTTTTTAAGCTTGATACTGTTTGTTTTAGAGTTTATGTCCTTATACTCGATACTCACTTCATAATCTTTTTGAGAGCTTCCGTGTACTTTTTTGAGCATGATTGTGTGATTATCAACATTTTCATTCCCAACGGTATCGACGGTTATCGCCTTAACGAGTCCACGGCTAAACGCATCGATACTATCAAGCGTATAGATGAGATTTTTATACACATCATCTTTAAAAGTGGCACCAAATCTCAGTGTAAACAGCGGATTGAATTTTTTCAGATACTCTGCTGTTTTTTTGCCTTCAAAGCGATGCGGTTCATCTATGATGATGACCGGCTTTAGCTCTGCGACTGCTTCCATGTAGCTTTTCGCACGACCGAGAAGACTTCGCTCAATGCTTCGTTTGTTGATGGTGTTTTTGGCTTTATTAAAGGACTGGTAAGTCGCAACGAGCACAGAGATATTTTGATCACTTGCGTTGATGTAGCTTAGGATAGTTTTTTCGTTGTAATTGTAAGTAGCGATGTTTTTCTCATACTCTTTGACAAAAAACTCTTTCGTGATTTTGATGTTTTTGAGTGTCCCTTGTCGTATAGGGTTTGATGGCACGAGTATGATGAATTTAGAGAGTCCGTAGTCATGATTTAACTTATAGATAGTCTCTAAAAAAGTGAAGGTTTTACCCGTTCCAGTCTCCATGAGCACATCGATAGTCAGTTCATCTTTTATGCTCACTTCACCGATGCTTACTTTGTTTTTTTCTCTTATGCTCTCTATGTTTTTTATCAAAATATTTTTCGAGTTTTGCATATCAAAGCTTGGGTTGCTTTTTCTATTTTCATTTGGCAAAAACGCGATATTTTTAAACACATCACTGATGCTGCCGACTGCTTTTTCTTGATAATCAAGTCTATCAAATTTTATCTTTAACATTATGTTAAACTCTTTTGAATTAACAAGTTAGTACTACAAGAGTTTGCCTCCTCTATAAACAACCTGTTGATATTATGAGTGTTTGTACTGTGCAGTGGTCTCATTTTTTTTTCTCTTTCAACATTTTTGCAGTATTGTCTAAGTGTTTTATAAAATCTTCTTCAACTCGTGTCGTTGCCCATTGGCGAAACTTGGTGCCTTGAAGCGATTTGACTCTATAGCCTACAGAGATAATAACATCAAGATTGTAAAAGTTTGTAGGCTTTGTAGAAAAATCGGAAATCCCGATTTTTCTCATACTCTCTTCTTTTTCAAGCTCACCTTCTTGATATATATTTAAGATATGTTCATTGATGGTTGAACGGCTTTTTTGAAAAAGTTCTGCCATTTGGTCTATATTTAGCCATATCGTTTCATCTTCCAATCGTGTCTCGATTTTGGTTTGTCCGTCTTCACTTTGATAGATGAGGATGTTTGAGTTTGTTTTCATCTTCTAACCTCTAAATCTAAGCTTCTCTGGCTTGATCCCAAAATTAGCAAGCGCACTCTCAAGCTCCAGAGTAAATTTGTCATTGCTGATATTTGGCGAATAGACGGTGATGTACTCACACTCTTTTTTGCTTTTAAGTGTTTCTATGAGCGTGTCCATCTCTATGTCGGCGAGTATAAACGCGACATTTTCACAAAAGTAGAGTTTATCTTCCAAAAGCACTTCTATCTTCGCGCTCAAAGGTAAAGCTTCAGCAACTAAAAGGTTGTAAAGTATCTCCTCATTTGACTCGATGTCAGTCTTACATGTAAAGGTCAATAAATCATCTTGCGTTACCTCTTCTAAAGATTTTTGATAGATTTTTTGTTTGGTGTCCTCGACCACTTCAAAAGTTCTAAAACCGATATCAAGCTCTTGTTTGGTTAAATCACCCGCTACGATCTTCTCTCCCGCTCTTTTGATGCGCTCACATGTAATATCAAAGATAGTCTTATAACCCGCTTTTCGCGCTTCGCTTTTCTCAGGCGTCTCTTCCGCCCATTGCACAAGGATGAACTTTCTTTCTCCGCCATCTTGCGCATTTAAGTCCATAACCGCATGAGCGGTTGTTCCGCTTCCGGCGAAGAAATCGAGGATTAGGTCATCTTGCTTTAAACTTGTAGAGAGTGTTAAAATTTGATTAATCAATCGTACTGGTTTTGGACCATCAAAATAACCCTTATCATCAAATAATGATTTTAATTCTTGTCTTCCCTCTTGGTTATGTCCAACATTTTTGTGCTTCCAAAGTGTCATTGGAACCATTCCTTGCTGAACCTCTGATAAGAATCGTTTTAATCTTGGCATATTGCCACCATCTTGACCAAACCATATTCGATTATCACTTACAAGTTGTTCAAATTTTTCTTTACTCATGCTCCAGCATCTGCCTTCTGCTGGGCTAACAATACGACCATTTGGCGTTTCAATCGGATAATCATAATTTGCAGAATATGTTTTTACTGTAAGATTATCAGAAATCCAAAGACCTCTTGAGTCATTATCAAAATTTTTATATCTATCATTTGCTTCTTCTGTTCGTTCTAGTTTGTTTAATTCAAGTTCATTAATATTTTTTGCATAAACTAAAATATAATCATGACTTTCTGAAAAGAACTTGGCGTCATTTTTAGGAGAAAAAGCTCTTTCCCACACTATATCAGCTACAAAATTCTCTTCTCCAAAAACTTCATCACAAAGCAGTCTGAGTTGTGCTACTTCATTGTCGTCTATACTTATAAAAATAACCCCATCTTCTTTGAGTAAATCTCTTGCAAGCAACAGACGCGGGTACATAAAATTCAGCCATCCACTGTGCGTTTTTGCTCCTTGGATGTTTTCGATGTAGTCGATGTACTCTTTGTCGTATCCCAGCTCCTCAAGAGTCTGCTGTGTCGTGCTTGTGAAGTTGTCATTGTAAACAAAGCTGTCATTCTTGGTGTTGTAAGGCGGGTCGATGTATATCATCTTGATCGCTTCAAAATAGTTGTGTCTGAGTATCTTCAAGGCATCAAGATTGTCGCCTTTTATGAGTATGTTCTCTGTCGCATCCCAGTTTTTAGAATCAGCTTTTAAAGGTTTCAAAACTTTGTGATTTTTAGAAAATGCGTTGTGATAAGCCTCTTTTTTTCCCACCCAGTTCAGCCCATAACCATCCTCTCGTATGTTCGCAAGGCTTGGATCTAAACTCATCTGCAACTTTTGCGTATCGATGACATACTTCCCATCCTCATCCACACCCACCGCATGAGGAAAAAGCTCTCTCAGTTTTTCAAAATTGACATCATTGACACTTTTTTCGTTCATCACATCGTGCTTGAGTTTCATCGTTTATACACCTTTTTTAGTTAGCAGATATTATATTTAAAATTTTATTATGTACGGGTTAGAACATAGCTTACATGTAAGCACCCCCGACCTATACTTTTTCAGCCATAAGGATTTTAGGCATTGAATGGTTCGGGTGTAGAGGGATTTTGAGAGGGTCATTATAAATTTAGCCTTGGATAACTTCAATCATTTCATCATAATGTTTTGTGTCTATTTTTTTAATAATATTTTCAAAAACATCATTTACAATATTTGAACTTTCTGCAAGTATATTATCCTCTGATGAATCATAAAATTCGATACTTTGATTATGTGAGTACTTATTTATAAATTTATAAACTTTTTCCAAAAGCTCTTTATCTTCTACGCCTACATCCATTAAAACTCTAAAATTATCTCTTTTTTCAAATTTTTTTATAAAAATCGGATATTCAAAG
>CAZYTB010000099.1:0-8594 GCA_964650375.1 uncultured Campylobacterales bacterium
GAGTTTTATGGTGCTATGAGTGATGGGTATGATAGGATACAAAATATAGATGAATTTTATGGATACTTTAGAGATATCACTGAGAAAAATCCATCTATCACGCTTGATGAACTGCTTAATGATATATCCTTGCAAAGTGACCAAGACCAGATAGATAATGAGCATATATCTATCATGAGTGTTCATGCTAGTAAAGGTCTGGAATTCGAGTACCTTTTTGTTATGGGTTTAGAAGAAGGATTTTTTCCGCTAATCGGTGATGGAAGTGACATAGAAGAAGAGAGAAGGCTAGGATATGTGGCAATTACTAGAGCAAAAAAAGAGTTAACACTCTCTTTTGTAAAAAGCAGGTTTTATAAAGGCAGAAGAGCAGATCTCAATAAGAGTAGATTTTTAAAAGAATCTGGAGTTTGCAAGGGAAGTTTGATACTTGAAAAGACTACTTCATTTAAAAAAGGTGATTTAGTTAAGCATAAAATATTTGGAATTGGAAGAATTTTTGAGATTAGCAAAGTTAAAAGAGAATTTAAACTTAAGATTAATTTTAGTGGAACAAAAAGAGATATACTTGCTTCATTTGTAGAGAAGATATGAACCGACTTTTTGTCGCCAATAAGCCAAAAGGTATATCTTCAAATTTTTTTTTAAGGAAGATTAAAAAAAAATACAACATTAAAAAAGCAGGTTTTTCAGGAACTCTTGATCCATTTGCCAGCGGAGTTTTAATTATGGCTTTTGGACAGTTTACAAAGCTATTTAGATTTTTGGATATTGCCCCAAAAAGATATAGAGCAACTTTGTGGATAGGTGCGTATAGCCCAACTCTAGACACAGAAAAGATTGAACGAGTAAAACAGCTGGCTCCATTTTCTATGGATTCTATAAATATAATTGCAAAAAGTTTTCTAGGTGAGATTGAGTATCTGCCCCCAAAATATTGTGCAAAAAAGGTAAATGGACAAAGAGCTTATAAACTAGCAAGGCAAAATAGTGAGTTTGAGCTAAAAAAGATAAAAAGCATTATATATGATTTTAAAGTGCTTCATTATGCTCACCCGTTTTTAACATTTGAATTAAGCATTAGTGAGGGTGGGTATGTGCGAAGTATTGGTCAACTTTTTGCTAAAAAGTTAGGAATGGACGGAGTATTGAGTTCCTTAACTAGACTTAGTGAGGGAAATTTTGTATATGAAGATGAAAGACCTTTAAATCCACTTGATTTTATAAGTATTGATAAAAATTCATATTTAGGAGAAATGAGTGATATAGATTTAGGAAGAAAGTTGCAAAAAAATATGTTTGAAAAACAAGAAAATGGCATCTATAAGATAATAGACAGCGATTTTTTAGCCCTCATAGAGATAAGCGATGATGAGGTAAAGTATCTATTAAATAAGGTGAAATTGTGTTAATACTATCACGAAAAATTGGAGAGTCAATCCTCTTAGGAGATAAAATTTCCATCACTGTAGTTGAAGTTTCAAAAGGTGTCGTAAGACTTGGAATTGATGCTCCAAGAGAGATGTTGATTTTAAGAAAAGAGCTAGAAGAAGCGATTAAAGAGAGCAACATAAAAGCTGTTAAAGTTGTGAGTTTAGAAGATTTAAGTATTTTAAGTAAAAAATTAAAAAAATGAAATACAAAGCTTATGCTAAAGTAAATATCTTTCTCAAGATAGTTGGAATGAGGGGAGGGTATCACGAAATTAGCTCAAGATTTATTTTGATAAAAAACCTTTTTGATAAACTCTATCTTACAGATAAAAAAAATGATGACGAGTTTGAATTACACGGAGATTTTGCTTGCAAGCTGGAGCAAAATACAATATATAAGGCGTATATGGCGCTTAAAATTGCTGGATTTGAAAAACAAATAGAAGAATTATTTGCTAAATATGCTCTACATGTAAGAAAAAATATCCCATCTTTTGCAGGTTTAGGAGGTGGAAGTAGTGACGCAGCTTCGTTTTTGCATATGGTAAATTATGAAGCAAAATTAAATTTAAACAATGAAGAACTTGCAAAAATAGGTTTAAATGTAGGAGCAGATGTTCCATTTTTTATATATAACTATACAAGTGCAAATGTAAGTGGTATCGGCGAAATAGTAAAAGAATTCAAAGAACAACCTCTGTCAGTAGAGATTTTTACACCAGATATAAAGTGTGATACAGCTGAAGTTTATAGAACTTTTAGAAAAAATTATAAAATAGATTTAAAATTAGCTGATACAATGTCAAAGATGAAAAGTAAAGAGTTGTTGGAAAAATACAGTGACTTGGAACTGAATGATCTTTTAGGATCATCTCTAAGAGTAAATAAAGAGTTGGAAAACCACAGAAAAAATGGTTGGTTTTTCAGCGGAAGCGGAAGTAGTTTTTTTAGATTAAAGAAAGACAGGTAAAAATATGGGTGAAACAATAGCTAGAAATAAAAAAGCATATCATGATTATGAAATATTGGAAAAATTTGAAGCTGGAATTGAGTTAAGAGGAAGTGAAGTAAAAGCGATAAGGCAAGGTAGAGTAAATTTAAAAGATTCTTTTGTGAAAATTATGAAAGGCGAAGCTTATCTTTTTGGTATGCATATTTCACATATGCAAACTGCCAATTTGCATTTTGCACCAGATGAAAGACGAGAAAGAAAACTCCTTTTACACAAAAGAGAGATTGAAAAATTAGAAAAAAAAGTGGCTAGGGGTGGCTTGACGATAGTAGGTCTTAGCATATATTTTAATTCAAAAAATATGGTAAAATTACAAATCGCACTTGCCAAGGGTAAGGCTCTCCATGATAAAAGAGAAGATCTCAAAAAAAGAGATGCCAATATGGAAACTGCAAGAGCTAAGAAGGAATTTAATAATGGCTAGAGTGGATGAAGAAGTAGAATCTGAATTTGACGAACAGTTAGAGATAAGAGAACCAAGATTGTATAAAGTAATGCTCTTAAATGATGATTATACCAGTATGGATTTTGTTACAATGATATTGATGGAGGTTTTTCATCAAAATAGTCAAAAGGCAAATGCAATTATGTACAAAATTCACGAAGAAGGATCAGGACTTTGCGGAGTCTATACATATGAGATAGCTGAAACAAAGATAGCACAAGTACACGCCTTAGCGAAAGAACATCAATTTCCGCTTCGAGCTACAATGGAAGAAGAATAAAAGAAGGAGAACCATATGGTAAGCCAAGAATTAAATGTATTATTTAGTGATGCTGTAAATTTTGTAAAAAAACATAAATATGAATATATAACAATAGAGCATATATTTTTTGCTATGCTTAAAAATGAATCTATAATTGAAGTTTTGAAAAAATGTAATGCCGATATAGAGGAGATTTCAAATTCTTTAAGACAGCATTTTACTCTGTACTCACCTATAGTGATAAATAAAGAAGAATATGAGCCATTTGAGAGTGTAGCTCTCTCTCGTGTTATAGAAAACATGATGCTGCATTCTAAATCTGCTGGAAAGGTGGAGGCAAATGTTTTTGATTTATTGGTTTCTATATTTCAAGAAGAACACTCATATAGTGCTCAGTTGTTGCTACAACAAGGCATCAGTAGATTAGAGATACTTGAAGCTATCACAAATATGACTTCACCTGATATCAAAGAAGAAAATGATGAGGAAAGTGTGCTTAAAAAATATTGTCTCAACCTAACAACTTTAGCAAAAGATGGAAATCTTGACCCGCTAATCGGCAGGAAAGATGAATGCAACCGCGTAGTTCAAGTGCTTTGTCGAAGAAAAAAGAATAACCCACTGCTTGTAGGAGAACCAGGAGTTGGAAAAACTGCTGTTGTTGAGGGTATTGCTCAAATGATTGTGGAGAAAAATATACCAGATATTTTAGCTGGGGCATCTTTATATGCTTTAGATATGGGCTCCCTACTTTCAGGCACAAAATATAGAGGTGATTTTGAGAAGAGGCTAAAAGAGATTTTGGCTGAGTTGGAAAAAGAAGAAAATGCAATACTTTTTATAGATGAAATTCACACAATTGTGGGAGCTGGTGCGACAAGCGGAGGTTCTATGGATTTATCAAATCTGCTTAAGCCCTCCCTTGCTTCCGGCAAATTAAAATGCATAGGTGCTACAACTTATGGAGAATTTAGAAACTTCTTTGATAAAGACAGAGCTTTAAGTAGAAGATTTGCAAAAATCGATATAGATGAACCAAGTTTGGAAGACAGCTATAAAATACTATTGGGTTTAAAAGGCAGCTATGAAGAACATCACGGAGTAAAATACCCGCCTTCTGTTTTAAAATCTTCCGTAGAGCTTGCTAAAAAATATATAAACGATAGATTTTTACCTGATTCTGCTATTGACTTGATAGATGAGGTAGGAGCTTCTTTTCATCTACTAAAGCGCAAAAGAAAAAGTGTAAGTATAAATGATATAGAAAATATATTGGAAAAAATTGCACACATTCCAAATAGACATATAAATTCCAATGAAAGTGAAGTCATAGGAAACTTAGAAAAAAATATAAAATCAAAAGTTTTTGGACAAGACGAGGCGATACATGCCCTCGTAAAAGCTATCAAAAGATCTCGAGCAGGTCTTGGAAATGCTGAGGCACCTATCGGAGCATTTTTGTTTGCCGGACCTACTGGTGTTGGGAAAACAGAAGTTGCAAAACAGCTCGCAAATGTACTTGGTGTAAACTTTGAACGATATGATATGAGCGAATACATGGAAAGACACACAATTAGCAGATTAATCGGTGCACCTCCTGGATATGTCGGTTTTGAAGATGGTGGTCAGTTGACTGAGGCAATTAAAAAACATCCTTATTCAGTTTTGCTTTTAGATGAGATAGAAAAAGCACACCCTGATTTATTAAATGTTCTTTTACAGATATTTGATGGAGCAGTTTTAACTGATAACAATGGTGTAAAAACTGATTTTAGAAATGTCATAATTATAATGACATCAAATCTAGGTTCAAAAGAAGGCTTACATGTAGGCTTCAAAAAAGAAGAAACATTTAAAGCTGATAATGCTATCAAAGATTTCTTTGCACCAGAATTTAGAAATAGACTAGATGACATCATTCATTTTAAATCTTTGAGTGAGGATATCATGATAAATATAGTCCAAAAACTGATAGATGAATTAGAAGGACAATTAAAAGATAAAAAAATCAGTATAACTCTTAGTATGGCAGCTAAAAAAGAATTAGCAAAAGAGGGTTTTAGCCTAGATTTGGGAGCTAGAGTGATGAGACGAGTGATACAAGAAAAGATAAAAACTCCTCTTAGTGATGAGATACTCTTTGGTAAGTTGAAACACGGTGGAAAAGTTATGATTGATTATAAAAAGAAAAATTTTGTTTTTAAGTATGAAAGTTTGTAATTGTTTGATACCGTTTATATTCCGCGCTTAAGTTCGTTTTCTTACTCTTTTCCAGATCCGCGACTTGCTTGTGAAAAAGGCTTGCTTGCTTGGGGCGGAGACTTAAAAAAAGATAGAGTTCTTAGTGCTTATGCGCAAGGAATTTTCCCTTGGTATAACGAGGATGACCCGATACTTTGGTGGTCTCCAAATCCCAGGCTTGTGCTTTTTACAAAAGATATCAAAATTTCAAAAAGTCTTAAGAGAAGCATGAAAAAGTTTGAGATAAGATATGATACAAATTTTGAAAAAGTGATAAATTTATGCAGAGGCGTACGATTAGAAAATGGTGAAAAAAGCTGGATAAGCGATGATATTATCGAGTTATTTAATGCTCTACATGTAGAGCATTTTGCACATAGTGTGGAAGCATACTATGATGGTAAATTAGTTGGTGGATTGTATGGTTTATACCTTGGAGGAATGTTTTGTGGAGAGTCTATGTTTAGTCAAGAAAGTGATGCCTCAAAAGCTACACTTATAGGACTTTGCACAAAAGTAGATGAATTAGGTGGTGATTTTATAGATTGCCAAGTGCCAACAGAACACCTAAAATCTATGGGTGCGAAAGAGATAAAAAGAGATGATTTCTTGGATTTGATAAAAAAATCACTAGAAACTAAAAGCTACTTTGGAAGTTGGTCATGATAGAACAAATCGCTCCTGTATTTTTATTTGTCTTGATTGGATATTTATTCAAAATTTTAAAAGATGATATTTCTGATGCTTTGATAGAATTTGTGATTTATTTTTCACTCCCAGCTCTTGCTCTTTCAAAAGTAAGACATTTGGAGTTTAACGATGTTATTTTCAAAGTAATTGTCATTAGTTATATAGCTATGTTTGTCGCTTTTGTTTTTTCTTTGATGATAGGCAAGTTTCTAAAATTATCAAGAAAAGATTTAGCCACTTTTATGATAGTTTCAATCTTTGGAAATACCTCTTTTGTAGGATTTTCTTATATAGCATCTCTTTATTCAATGAATGAGATAGTATATGCCTTAGTGTATGACCAGTTAGGCTCATTCGTAGCACTTTTAACTTTTGGAGTGGCTATAATTACTTGGGGTGGAGGTAAGAAAGAGGGCTTTAAAAGAGATGTTTTAAAGCAGATATTTTTCTCACCACCACTTATCGCCATAGTGGTTGCAATCTATTTTCACGGCACAGTATTTCCTAATTATTTAGAAGGTATATTAGACAAATTACAAGCCACGCTCATACCGCTAGTTACGATAATAGTCGGTATGAAATTAGATTTTAGAGCTCTTAGTTATTATTTTAAAGAAAATGTTATCGCTTTATTTATAAAGATGTTTCTAGTTCCTTTTGTGATGTTTGGTTTGATGTATATGTTTGTAGATATGTCACAAATCTGGGCAAAAGTAACTTTCTTAGAAATAGCGATGCCACCCATGACCATGGCAACAGTTTACGCGATAAAAGGTGGATTAAATAAAAACTTAGCCATAAACACGCTAGCCCTTGGAATATTAGTTTCTTTTATAAGTATAGTTACATGGAACATGATTATAGGTTAAGATAGATGTTTAGTTTTGGGATATATGCCACCTTTTTTGGTTGTGAAAATGGTAAATAAAATTATAGAAATGATATAATAAAAATATATTTTTAACTTTGAAGGATTTAAAGTGATTCAAAAAATTTTAATCGCAAATAGAGGAGAGATAGCTCTCCGTATAATACGAGCCTGTAAAGAACTCAATATTAAGAGTGTAGCTATTTTTTCAGAGGTAGATATACATGGTGTATGGTTGAAAAAAGCAGACGAGTGCTACCCGATACTTGGTGATCCTATAAAGGCTTATCTTGATTATGAAAAAATTGTTTCTTTGGCTAAAAAAGCTGGATGTGATGCAGTACATCCTGGATATGGATTTTTATCTGAAGACGCTGATTTTGCTGCTCATTGTGAAAAAAATGGCATAATTTTTATAGGTCCAAAAGCTGAACATATAGCACTTTTTGGCGATAAGATGGCATCAAAACGCGCATTATCAAAATTGGGAATTTCAGTACTGCCAGGAACTGATGAGCCTATAAACGATATCAACGAAGCCAAGAAAATAGCTAATGAAATTGGATTTCCGATTATTATAAAAGCTGCATTTGGTGGAGGAGGACGAGGAATGAGAATCGTTCATAACTCTTCTGAATTTCAAAAAATGTTTGAAGATGCTAGTAGGGAAGCTTTTAAATTTTTTGGAAAAGGTGAGGTTTTTATAGAAAAATACCTACAAAATCCACGACATGTAGAGGTGCAAATAGTTGCTGATAGCTATGGTAATGTTGTCCACCTAGGTGAGAGAGATTGTTCTATTCAAAGGCGACATCAAAAAGTTATCGAAGTTTCTCCATCTCCTAGCTTAAGTCAATCTGTGAGAAAAGAACTCTATCGTGCATCACAAAAAGCGATGTTTAAACTTGGCTATGAAAGTGTTGGTACTCTTGAATTTTTAGTGGACAAAGATGACAATTTTTATTTTATTGAGATGAATACCCGTATTCAAGTTGAACACACTATAACAGAAGCTACTAGTGGAATTGATCTTGTAAAAAGGATGATTGAGATTGCGGGGGGAGATAAGCTCCATTTTCTGCAAGAGGAGATTCGATTTAAGGGATATGCTATTGAATTTCGCATTAATGCAGAAGATCCTAACAATGGATTTGCTCCATCTCCTGGAAAAATCACAGAGTATCTCTCACCTGGGGGTCCTGGTGTTAGACTTGATTCAATCGCATATAAGGGTTATGAGATACCCAGGCAATATGATTCTATGATAACAAAGCTTACCGTATGGAGTTTAGATTGGAAAGGCGTTGTAAATAAATCTAGACGGGCATTAGATGAGTTTATAGTAAGAGGTGTTTCAAGCAATATCGCATTGCATAGACAAATTGTTAGAGACGAAGACTTTATAAGTGGTGTATTTGACACTGGATATCTTGATAAAAAATTACCAAATTTTTGTCTTGATGCTATTGACGATATAGAACAAGAAAATCACAAAATGGAGCAAATTGCTAAAATTATCGATACTATAAAACGAAATAATTTAAAAGTTAAGCAATAATTTATTATCTTTTAAATGATATAAAATTTTTTTGGGTGCTTAAGATTGATTTCCAGCTCTTAGTTTTATCTTTACGATTTCACTG
>CAZYTB010000100.1:0-2110 GCA_964650375.1 uncultured Campylobacterales bacterium
GGATTTACACCATAACTTGCAGCCGCAGTATTTGGATCCATCGGAGCTGCTATTCCTTTGGATTTTATGCTATGACATCCGACGCACGCTCCAGCTCCCATCACTAGTGCTTCACCTCTTGCCGCATCGCCTTTTTTAGCCAATGCTGGTAAATCTTTGTATGTAAAATTGGTATATTCTACATGTTTATGCATTTTGCTATGCGCAAAAGGCTCTACTCCCCAGTATGTGAGGAGTGCAAAAAATATAACTATTATTAGTATTTTTAACTCTTTCATTTTTTACCTCCTATTGGTTTTTCAAGCAAAGTTACTATCGGAAGTGATAGCCATAGCAAAATAAAGAAACTAGCTATTACTGTACCATATGTTGTATATATTCCAACAGGCGGTAATTTACCTAAAATAGTTAATAAAACCATAGTTACAAGTAGTACCCAAAACCAGATTTTAAAGATCCCTCTTTTACTTGCTGGTCCTACATTTGGACTTCTATCTAAAAATGGCAGAAATATAAAAATTACTTGAGCAAAACCAAAAGCAAGAAGACCTGGATTTTTTGGAAATGGTCTTAAGATTTCATAAGTCCATAAAAAATACCACTCAGGATATATGTGAGTTGGAGTCTTAAGCCCATCTGCCGGATCAAAGTTTACAGGATCCATCGCAAATTCAAAATGATAAAATACTAGATAAAAGAAAAATATGAAGAAAAATCCCAACACCATTACATCTTTACTTAAAAAATCAAATTGAAATCTTATAACCTTAGAATTTTTAGTATCGCCTGAGAGATATTTTTCTGATTCCTCTTTGAAATCAACCTCTTCACCATCTTGGTTGTTTACATGTGGTATTCTTAGAGTCGCGAAGTGAAATACTATAAGTGCAATTACAGCTAATGGAAGCAATACAACATGCAACATATAGAATCTTGTTAAAAATGCATCTCCAGGAACATAATCTCCTCTAATCCACTCAACTAAGCCATTGAAATGAAGTGCTCCTAAACTAAATATATCCGTGATAACCATACCAGCCCAATAACTCATCTGTCCCCAAGGAAGCATATAGCCACTGAAAGCTTCAGCAGAAAATGTTACAAAAAGAAGCATACCAGAGATCCATATCATCTCTCTGCCTTTTTTATAACTACCATAATATATACCAGTAAACATGTGAATATATATAATTAAAAATATAACAGAAGCCGCAACTGCATGAACATGTCTCCATAACCATCCATATCCAACTTGACTCATGATTACATAGTTTACACTATCAAATGCTAATTTCGTATCAGGCTTGTAATACATCATTAAAAATATTCCAGATATCAGAAGCAACCCAAAAGTAACTGCCAAAATCATCCCCATCGCCCATAAAAAGTTTATATTTTTAGGAATCCAATATTCAGTTGCTAAAACTTTCTTAACTGCATCAACAGCAAGTCTTTGATTTAGCCAATCGTGAATACTAGTTGCCTTTGTAAAATGTGCCATTAATCCTCCTTTTATGCTGTTAAGCCAGCAGCTTTTAATTTTTTATATTGTTCACCCGCTTCACCTATAATTACTTTTTCCCCTTCTATTTTAAATGGGGGCATTATCAGAGGTATCGGAGGAGGTGGCTTTATAACATCACCACTTGCATTATATTGACCGCCATGACAAGCACAAATAAAGATATGTTGCTTAGGATAGTAAGATGGAATACAGCCAAGATGGGTACAAAGGCCAATACAGACTAAGAATCTATGCTTGCCGATAATTACATCTCTAGCATTTTCTTTCATATCTTTACTTTTTTTGAGTATGAAGATAGGTTTGCCTCTCCATTTTTCAATATTTAAAACATTAGGCTGTGCAGCACTAACATCTATCACTGAATATCCACTAGCTAATACACTTGGAAGTGGATCCCAGGTTCGCTTAGCTGCACCAAGAGCTGCTATGCCACCAAGAGTAGTAAAACCACCAAGAGCCATTCCAAGAAAGTCTCTTCTTTCTTTTTTTATTGACATTTTTTTCCTTTCATTTTCATTTTACTTATTCTATCTAATTTTTTTTTAAAACAATATGACATTCGTCAATTGTCATAGATATATTGCA
>CAZYTB010000100.1:2120-8523 GCA_964650375.1 uncultured Campylobacterales bacterium
ACAATAAAAATTGCAATATGTCTTAATTTTACCCAAATTTAGTGCCAAATTTAATATTTGTGTAGAATATAATAATAATATTTTAAGATTATATTAAACATGTAAGTTATATAATTTCATTGAGAATAATTATCAAAAAAGGTTGCGTATAGATGGTTTTAAAAATATGAAAGTAGGTAAAAAACTTTGGTTGATAGTAGCTATAAATTTTTTTATTTTCTTTTTTTTTAAAGCTATTGTTCTTTCCAGATATACTTCAAACACGATTTTCTAATGACAAAGATCGAGCAAATTTTGTTATTGAAAATATTACAAAATAAGGAGAAAAAATATGGATAACAGCCTTTTGGTTGATTTATCAAGATCACAATTTGCATTGACAGCCCTTTATCATTGGCTTTTTGTTCCATTGACGCTAGGATTGTCTTTTATTATTGCAATCATGGAGACAATATATGTAAAAACCGGTGATTTGGAGTGGAAAAAGATAACAAGATTTTGGATGACTCTTTTTGCTATAAACTTTGCCATAGGTTTAGCAACAGGTATCATTATGGAGTTTGAATTTGGTACAAACTGGTCAAACTACTCTTGGATAGAAGGGTTGATGGCATTTTTTTTAGAGTCAACATTTTTTGCGATAATGTTCTTTGGTTGGAATAAAGTTTCAAAGAAGACACACTTGCTTTCCACTTGGCTAGTAGCCATTGGCTCAAATTTATCTACTCTTTGGATACTTGTAGCAAATGGTTGGATGCAACATCCTGTTGACATGGAATTTAATCCCGATACCGCCAGATTTGAGATGAGGAACTTTTTTGATGTTCTTTTCAATCCTGTGGCTGTATCAAAATTTTTGCATACCATATCAAGTGGTTATGTTATGGGCTCACTCTTTATTGTAGGAATTAGCAGTTGGTATCTTTTAAAAAAAAGAGATTTGATGTTTGCTAAAAGAAGCATTATCGTGGCTGCATCTTTTGGTTTGCTTGCTTCTATTTTTCTTATAACGACAGGAGATGAATCAGCTCACCCAAGTAGCACTTAACCAACCAACTAAACTAGCTGCTATGGAAGGCTTATATGACGGTGTTAAAAGAGAAGGAATTGTAGCTATTGGTCAGTTAAATACTAATAAGAAAATTGGAGATAATCAAGACGAATTTGTTTGGTCTATAAAAGTTCCTTATGCGCTCTCTATTCTAGGCTTTAGAAATATTAATGCCTTTGTTTCAGGTATTGATGATTTGGTGCTTGGGAATAAAAAAATTGGAATAGAACCAGCGAAGGAAAAATTGGCAAAAGGAAAAATTGCTTTAAATTCTCTTTGAGATTATAAAGAATCTAAAAAGAGTAATAATGTTGAGAAATCCAAAAGCTCCCTTGAAAAATTTAGAATATATGAAAAATATCTGGGATATGGGTATCTTAAAAATTCAAAAGATATTATTCTACCAGTTGCTCTAACATTTTATAGTTTTCATATCTATGGTAGGACTTGGGACTTGGTTTTTAGCTCTTTTCTTTTTGACTCTTTATTTCTCAATGGTAGAAAAAATCGCAAAACAAAAACTACTTTTGTGGGCGGGATTGTTTTCTATCCCACTTGGATATTTAGCGGGTGAAGTAGGCTGGATTGTAGCAGAAGTAGGAAGACAGCCTTGGGCGATTCAAGGGATGTTACCAACAGGAATTGTAGCTTCTCAGTTAGATAGCGCTTCAGCTGCCATTACTATTTCGTTATTTGCCGTACTTTTTACAGTTCTTCTAATTGCAGAGGTAAAAATAATGCTTACACAAATTAAACTTGGCTACAAGAGGGACTTAAATGTTTGAAAATTTACCTTATCTAACACTCCAAGAGTATTGGTGGTTTCTTATAGCAGTTTTAGGTGCATTGTTTGTTTTTATGACTTTTGTCCAAGGTGGACAAACCCTGCTTAATAAAGTTGCAAAAACTGAAGAAGAAAAAGATATAGTGATAGCTTCGCTTGGTAGAAAATGGGAGCTGACATTTACATCTTTGGTTATGTTTGGAGGTGCTTTATTTGCTGCTTTTCCACTTTTTTACGCAGTGAAGTTTTGGTGGAGCATATTTCGTATGGATGGCTATATTGTTTTGTTTTATCATTCAGGCTGTTTCGTATGAATATAGAAAAAAACCAGATAATTTTCTTGGGCAAAAAACTTATGAAATATTTTTGTATATCAATGGAAGCTTAGGAATTATACTTATAGGAATCGCAGTCGGCACTCTTTTTACAGGTGGACACTTTATAAGAAATGATATGAATTTATCACATTGGACACTAGCTTCAAGAGGCTTGGAAGGGGCTTTAAATCCCTTTAATGTTGTGCTTGGTCTTATGGTTTTCTTTTTATCAAGAGTTCAAGCGAGTTTGTATTTCTTAAATAATTTAAAACATAATAAAATAGAATTTTATACAAAGTCACAATTGAAAAATGACTCTATTCTTTTCATAGGATTTTTTGTTGTATTTGTTGTTATGTTATTGCTTTTAAGCGGTGTTGGTTATAGTGAAAATGGTTTTGTTGTTCAAAAGTATAAATTTTTATCAAATCTTTTAGCAACTCCAGTTCTGCTTGGTATGTTTTTAGTAGGCACACCGATGGTTTTATATGCTATTTTTATTTCACTTTTTAAAAATAGTAAAAAAGGTATATGGTTTAGCGGTATCGGAACTGTTTTAGTTGTTCTGACTCTTTTTTGTTTGTTAGGATTTAATCATACCGCGATATATCCATCATTGAGTGATTTACAAAGCTCACTTAGTATTCAAAATAGCTCAAGCAGTAGATATCGTTTGCAAACATAGCAACACAAAATGCAACTATCATAAATATAAAACTTAAGCTCAGCATTTTTTCATAATCATGGACTTTTCTCCATAAAAATGTACTGCCTATGATGCTCCTATTCATCTGAACAGTGATAAATCCGCCAAGCATCCAACCTGTTAGTGCAAAAGAGTTATTTGCATTTAAGATAACAAAAGGCATAGAAAGCAGATAGCTAAAACCAAGTGAAATTACAATTATCTGTTTCCGGCTCCTCTATAGTAGTGAATACACCAAACCCTATGGCCATAAAAATGCTACTAACCATAAATAAATAAGCATAATTTAATGGCGCTTCAAAGTTATTTAAAACATATCCGGCAACTCCTCCACTTATGATTGATGCAAAAGAGCCTGCAATTCGACGATTTGCCATAGTTTTTCCACGGTATTTTTTCGAAAACAGTTTTGCTTGTAGTTCTTTGAAGTAGATAGCCCCAAAACCTGCCATAAAAGAAAAAAGACCAATTCCTTAAAATATATACTAGCGCCTATGATAAACCAGCTTAAAAAACGAAGAAAAAATACTCTTACAAGATAAGGCATAACTTTTTTGTAAGCCTGCGCATAAAAAGCAGCATAAAGTTGTATAGCGACTTAAAATATCGCTATAAGAATTTTTTGATTTTATCAAAAAGTTTATCTTTTGTGGATTTATTAAGTTCAATTTGGTCAGCTTCATCTAGATAGTAGCTATCAGGAAGTCTATTTTCTGGCGTTCCATCAACATTTGTAACAACTAATTCCGGATCTATTAACTCTTTAAGTTGTTTTTGCACTACCATTTTTGTAGTCATCAAACTCATGGAGCATCCGTGACATGCACCTGCAAGTTCTATATATACAGTACCTTCTTTTGTGCCTAAAAGTTTTATGCTTCCACCGTGAGATTTTACATACTCATTTACAGTTGGTAAGTAGTGTTTGGCAGCTTTATAAATTTCTTCATCAGTAAATATCATTTTTTATCCTTTATCCCAGATTTCTTATAAATATATACTATCTTTCCTTAAATAGGAGTAAATTTATCTTATTAGATTGAAATCTCTTAACGATAAGTTAACGAGCTTTTTTATATACTGCTATATGTCAAAAATATTATTAGAAGATGACGAAGTTTTGTCAGAAACGCTGGTTAAATTGTTAGAGAGTGAGGATTTTGAAGTCTTACATGTAAGCGATGGAGAGATGGCACTTGACGCTACATTTGTGAGTAGTTTTGATCTTATGCTTTTAGATGTCAATGTTCCTTTTTTAAATGGTTTTGAGCTTTTAAAGAGTTTGCGTGAAAGTGGAGATATGACCCCTGCTATATTTATCACAGCATTCACGGATGTGGCATCTTTGTCTCAAGGATTTGAAACCGGGGCTGATGATTATATCAAAAAACCTTTTGATTTTGATGAACTTTTGATTCGCATAAAAGCACTTCTGAAAAAACAATATCATACTTATGCAAATGAGATAAAAGTAGATAAATTTCGCTTTGTTATAGAAAAAGATGAGCTCTACAGCGGTGCAAGTTTTATTTCCTTGCCACCATATGAACTCCACATAACCAGATTTTTGTTTCAAAACCTTGATAAAACACTTTTAAAAGAACATTTGCTTGATGCACTAAATGAAGGTAAAGAGATGAGCGAAGGAGCACTTAGAGTACATATAAATAAACTTCGTAAAATCGGTCTGCCGATTATCACGATAAAAGGTATAGGATATCGTCTTGGCTCATCATGAAAAAAAAGCTTTTTTAAAATTTTTCCTTATCTATTTTTTGAGTGTTGCTATTTTGATATTGGCAACTGGATTTTTTTATTATACACAGATGAAAAATCAATATTTAAAAGCCCAAGAATTTTCGATGATAGAGTATGCTAGACAGATAAAAATGGGAAATGATTTAGGCAAATTTGGCGCCGAATATAGACATACTTATTCAAATAAAATCCATAAGTACATAGATATCAAAAATTTTGCAATCCTTAAAAAT
Organism: uncultured Campylobacterales bacterium; assembly: GCA_964650375.1. GTDB lineage: Bacteria > Campylobacterota > Campylobacteria > Campylobacterales > Sulfurospirillaceae > JAADIZ01. The sequence goes on from CAZYTB010000100.1 coordinate 6,970, forward strand.
GAATTTATGAAATACATACCGCAAAATAAAAGAGGAAATTATTTTCAAGTTTTTAAGTCAATGGAGAGTTTCAATCAAGCATTGTTTGCCTTAAAATTAGAAATTGCTTTAGTTCAAACTGTTTTATTGCTTTTATTTGCATTTATCAGTTGTCTCTTAGCAAAAAATGCTTTAAAGCCGCTAGAAACCAGTATATCGACACTTGACAAGTTTGCAAAGGATTTGATACACGACTTAAATACGCCTGTAACTTCCATAAAATTAAATATGAAACTACTAAATAAAGACAAAAGTCTTATAGACAATAAAGCACTGCAGCGAATCAATAGAAGTGTCCATACTATTTCAGAATTACACGAAAACCTGACAATTCTTTTGCAGGAAGAGACTTTTCAGATGCAAGAAAGCAATATTTGTAAAATAGTTCAAGAAGTAGTTCAAGTTCAAGAACAGATCTATCCGGATCTTAATTTTAAAATTGCTCACTCAACACTAAAAGCAAAGATAAATCCTAGTGCCATGAAGCAAATTTTACAAAATATTATCTCAAATGCATGTAAATATAACTCAAAAAATGGCTATATAAAAATCTATACAGAACAGAACAAACTCTATATAGAAGACAGTGGAAGTGGCATACAAGAACCTGATAAAATATTTGAGCGTTCATACAGTGCTAAATGCAGTAGTGGAATAGGCTTGGATATAGTAAAAAGATTAGCAAAATCTATGGATATGGACATAGAAGTAAAATCCAGCTCAAAAGGGAGTATTTTTATACTTACATGTAGCTAAATAATTTCTATAACTTTGTCTGCATTTTCTAAAACAGTTTTTACCATCTCTTGGAATCTAATCGGAAATGTTTTTTTATCTTCTTCTGTGGCATTTTCGCCAATCGCACTCATAAGTATCGCCATTGGATTTACTATTTTTCCTGGACGATAATTTACTCCTATTTGTTTGTTTGTGTCAAGTCTGGTAAATCTGACATCAGTATCTATTTTTGCATTATAGAATAAAAGATTTCTTCTATTAAACTTTCCTGTTGGGATTCCACCAAAACCATAGTTTGTTGTTGCCCCTGTTATATTGGAGAGAACACATCCAACTACTCCAGCATTGTCATCTTCAGGGTCTTTTTTGATTTCTATCTTTATTTCACCTCTTTTTGGAGTCTCTTTACCATACAAAGCTTTAAGACCTTTTAGCGCTATAAGATAAGCACCGGCAACCGTACCACAACTGTGTCCGGCAGATTTTACTATATCGGCATAGCTAAAATCTATGATGCCATCATCATTAACGCCTAAAAATTTTACCAATTCATCTTCTAAAATAATTTTTTCTATATCATCAAAAAACGGTAAGTGTTTCATAAATGCCCCTTTAATTTTATGAAATGATATCATCTTAGTGTTAAGAAACCGTTAATATGAGCTTAACGATGAGCTAATACGCATATGTCATAATTCCACAAATAAATCAACGGAGTGTTTATTCCCAATAATTCCATACCAAATTAGACAACAAGCCAAATTACCCTATAATTAG
>CAZYTB010000101.1:0-8377 GCA_964650375.1 uncultured Campylobacterales bacterium
ATTTTTTCTAACCTTAAACCACTTCAGTATATAACTTAATTTAAGTTTTAGGCTACTTTAGATTATTATAGCGTGAAACTTAGGGATTTAAGCCCTATATTGTCTCTTTTAAGATTAACAACCTTAACCTTAATTATATCTTAGAATATAGCCATTTTTTAGAGTAGTTTAGTATTGGAAATAAATGTTTCCAAACTCTTTAAAATCTTAACCTTAAGCGATAATACTTAGATATTCTAGCATTCTTACTATCTCATTATTTGGAATAAACATATTTTCTAGTTTTCCATTTGTCTTGACTGTAAGTTCCAGCCGATAGAGTGGACGAGATAAACTATCTTTGAAGCTTTTATTGTAATAGCATATTTTAGCAATATGCGGTAAATTTGGCTTGTTGATGTAAAAAGTGGTAAATCTTTAGTTATTGCTCCAAAATTGTTTAAGAGGCTTGTATCGATTGGAAAACTGCTATCTATGGCTAAGTCATAACTACTCACTTCAAACTTATTGAAGATATTCGCTAATTCTTGTTTCGCTTCTACATGTAGAGGTTTATTTGGTTGCGACAATCCAAAGGCTACTAGGTTGCATTTTCTATAATCACTCTTTTGATTTAATTTATATGGAGTTGCTAGGTAAATGTTTTTAGTGCTTGGCATTTGATACTCTTATGCTAAACTTGCATCATTTGAAAAAAGCTTATCGCACTCATCAACATCAAAAACGGTAACTTTATCGCTTATCTTGATTGGTTTAATGCGTTCTTGTTTAACATATAGCCATACAGTACTAAGTCCTATGCTATATCTTTGTGCTACTTGTTTGGCTCTTACCAACTCTTTGAGATTTTTTATACAGTTGGTAAGTTTGCGTATTTGTGGGGTTTTTTGTGCAGTTTATTGTTTAATAATTTTCTATGCTATCAATAAAATTTTTTATTTCTATTGAATATCCTTTAATATCACAATCTTTGAGCATTATCCTTATGCAAAATTCTATACCTTTTTTTGATTTTTGGTGCCCTTTTTGGAATTATTTTAATGGCAATATGTCTGGTTGGTGTGATATTATTGATGAATTATCTTTCAAATCATTGATATACAAATCAAAAAGTTTTATAAATTGATAATACTTATATTTTCATATAAAGGGTTGGGATTTACCTTCTTTTCTAAGTCTTTCTGCCTTGCTAAGTAATTTCTTTTTTTCTTTATTTACTTCATCATCCTCGTGGTAATACTTTTTCCTGTCTTCGCTGTTATACTCTTTAAATGCAAATATCAATCTGACCGCCGATTCTATTTGCATCTTCTCTGGGATTAACGCTAAAAAATTTGCTTTTTCTCTAATTATCGTTATTTGGTATTCTGTAATTGTGCTATTTTTCATCATATGGTTTTTATCTACTAATATCTCTAAATATGTTGGTTCATTTCCTGTTTTCATTTTTGGGCTATCTGTTGCTTGTACAATGTTTTCAAATTGAAATTTATATTCTTTAAAAACTTCTTCCTCAAAAATAGCCATAAAATCTTTGATTTGTTTTTCTGAAGGAATTTTTTTTATAAAATTACTCATCTTTTCACCCCCTCATCTAACATATCAACTATAAAACCACTTCACCAGCTCATGAGCTCTCGTGTTTGCTCCAGGTAATCTGCTTTATCATTATAAGCTTGTGTAACTGCATTTCCCACTCTATGGTCAAGGACTGCTTCTTTAACTTCAAAGGTGGCGTTGTGTTGCTTCTGATATGTGTCGGCTAAGCTCCGAAATGTGCCTCTAAAGCTGTGTAGGCGCTGTTTACGACCTCTTTTTCCATCATTAAAGCCTAGACACTGTAATGCTCGATTAGGTGTCTCGCGGTTGAGGTGGACGCCATAATCACTCACAAAAACATATCTTTTATTTGAGGTATATTGCTTCTGCTCCTGGAGTATATTTATCGCTTCTTTTGTTAATGGTAAAACAAAATCTTCTAAGTCACTATCTTTCGCTCTCATTTCATCTCGTGGAATTGTTAAAATTCTTTTATTAAAATCTATATAACCCCATTTTAAATTAACAAGATTATTGGCTCGTAATGGTACATATAAAACAAATCTCAAAATATTCCTCGTGGAGTAATGCCCTGTATAGTTGTGGATTGCATTTGTAAGTTCAGCTAAGATATTCAAATCTACTATTTTAGAATAATGTATTACTTGCTTTTTAGTGATTAAGGCATTTTTATCTATATTTGCGGTTATATTGAAGTTTACATATCCTTTTGAGACTGCATATAGCCATAATCTACTAAAATATTGCAAAAGTCGTTTTGCACTCTCTGGAGCTGCTGCATTTTTCTTTTCAATTACTTTTGATAAATCGGAGTGTTTTATATCGGCTATCTTGGTATCTTTGAAGTATGGTCTTACATCATTCATGAGTAGGCTTTCCACTCTTTGGTACGAACGAGGCACTATTTCTTTTTCCCTTAGTTTTAGCCATTGTTCGGCTACATTTTCAAATAATCCCTCATCATTGCATTTTTCTTTTTGTTTAATCTCTTTTTCTTGTATTATAGGATTAATGCCATTCGCTACTAAGTGCCGATACTCATCTCTTTTTTGTCTTGTTTCTGATAATGTTATATCAGGATATAATCCAAAGCTTGTCTTTTTCCGCTTCTTGCTTATAGGGCATATAAAATTAAACTCCCATAATTTACTACCATTTGGTTTTGTAAGTAAGTGTAAGCCTCTACCATCCGATGTAGCATAAGCCTTATCTTTTGGCTTCAATGATTTAATCTTTGTATTGCTTATTTGAGTTACTTTATTTCCCATTTTATCGATCTTTTGAGTAGTATTTGTTACATTAAAAATAACACTACTTTTGCTAAATGTTACATTTGTAACATAGAATGTAACATTTAGCTTTAGTTTATATAAGGTTAGTTTGGGCTAATTTAGATTATAATTTGCTTATAGAGATTGATTTTGTGGGCTTTTGTGGGTTGTTTAAGATTGGTTTAGATTATGTGAATGGCAGAGAGGATGGGATTCGAACCCACGGTAAGTTGCCCTACACACGCTTTCCAAGCGTGCTCCTTAAGCCACTCGGACACCTCTCTACTTTATGAAGAAAAAGAGTATATCTATTTTGCGCTTAGACAATCTTTACATATCACATCAAAAGAGAGGGTATTGCTTAACACTTTATCTCCAGTTAGTTCTTCTATTTTTTTTGACAAATTATCTGTTTTGATTTCAAAATCTTCAATTTTTCCACATTTTTGACAAATTAGATGCACATGATTATCTTTTGCAATCTCAAAATAGTCTTTTTTATTTACCAGTTTTACTTCACTTACTATCTCTTTTTGTATCATATCATTTAAATTTCTATATATAGTTGACAATGAGAGAGTTGGAAATTTTATACTTATTATCTTTTGTATATCTTCAAGTGTAGCATGCCCACAGCTATCTAGGGTGTTTAATATGCATAGTCTCTGTGGTGTTGCTTTTAATTCATGTTTTTTTAATAATTCTATGTGTGACATTATGTGTGACATAATAATACCTTTTTTATCTTATTATGAAACTATACCATAATTGATAATCTTTTGCAACTAATTAATATTATTTTAAGTACTTATATAATATAATTTCTTTGTTGCAAAAGATTGGCAATTGCCGGAAAGGATTAATCATGGCATGTGATTCAGATAAAGTTGTTCCAATAAAAGAACAAGAAGATACAGACGGCACAGAAGACAACACAAAACAAAATAAGGAAAGTAAAAATATGAGTTCATCAATGGTATTACAAAAAACACCAGAATTTAAAATGGATGCGTATGACGCAAAAATAGGTCACTATACAACAGTCAGCAGTGAAGATTACAAAGGAAAATGGCATGTAGTATGCTTTTATCCAGCAGATTTTACATTTGTTTGCCCGACAGAAATAGCAGCTATGAATGCAAAATATGACGAGTTCCAAGAGCTAGGAGTTGAAATTTTAGCAGTATCTACTGACACAAAATTCTCCCATAAAAGATTTGTAGAAACTGAGCCTTTACTTAAAGGTCTTAAGCTTACAATAGGTGCTGATCCAAAAGGTGATGTAACTCGTGCCTTTGGTGTTATGATTGAAGATGAGGGAATAGCTCTTAGAGGTAGATTTCTTATAAATCCAGATAGTGTTTGTGTTGCTCAAGAAGTTCAAGCTCCGATGGTAGGAAGAAATGTAAACGAATTTTTACGCCAAGTTAGAGCATGGCAACATGCAAGTCAAACAGGAGAAGTTTGCCCAGCAGGCTGGAGACCGGGTAAAAAAACATTACCAGTCAATACTGAAGTTGAAAAGATGACAGGTCGTGTTGGTGATTATATAACTATAGAAGAAATTCTTTCATAAAAAAAATCAGGGAGTCACCTCCCTGATTTTGGTATAATATAGTATGAACAAAAAATATAAAAATTTCTATATTAGACTAATAATTGGCGTATCCTTTATATTGGCAATTCTTATAAGTAGTATCTATAATTCGCTAAACTAATAATAACCTACACACATTTCATTGCTTAGTTTAATCTTTTTTTCTAAAGGTGATGGACCAAAATATTTACATTTTTCTATGTATATTTGATAATTGTAATCAAGACCTAAATCATTATAAAATTTTTTTAAATTTACAAATTTGACTATGCCTATTTGTAAGATATCCAGTATTTGATAGATTTGTGAATTATTACTTTCTATAAGATGCGATGGGGCTAACCCTGTGTATTTACAAAATGCCTGTGATTGTGTGTATCCACTGAGATCTGTGCATTTGTGGATATATGATTGGTATTTTTTTGGGATAGAAAACTTATCCAAAAATACAACTCTACATTCATCATATTTTACTGCTTGAGCATTTTTCCAAAATCTATATGCATTTGAAGATATATTTGCTAATTGTGCTAATTCTTGATTTAATATATAATTTTCAAGTGTAATTTTATAAGAAATCTTACTCATTTTCATTATTTTTTTTATCACTCCAACATACTTTAAAATAAATTGTCTTATAATACTATAATAACAAAAAAAATAGGATTTTTATAATGATAACACAATGGGATGAAAAATATAGTTTAAAAAATGAAAAAATTGATGCTCAACATAAGGAACTGTTTAGGTTATTTGCTTTAGTTGAGCTCTTGAATGAGAAAACTACAAAAAATGAAATAAAAGATATTTTAAATAGATTTTTTGTTTATATGAAAGAACATTTTAGGGATGAAGAGGCTTATATGCAAAAAATAAATTATCCTTTACTTAGGGATCATCATAAACTACATCAAGAGATAATTGAAGAATTCACAAAACTTTTAAAAGAAAACCATACCTTACAATCACTTCAAGAAAATATGAAAATAGCAACTAAAAAATGGTTAATTGACCACATAATAGATAATGACTTAAAAATAGAGAAATGGAGAAAAATCAATAAATAATTTAAACAAACTTTAAAAGCAGTTGAGCTAGAACAATAGCTAAAACCAAAGACATCGGATAAACTGCCGCATAAGATACAGAAGGATAGTCAGATTTTGTTATGCTATTTGCCATAGTTAGTGTGGGAGTTGAAGTCATTCCGCCTGAGAGGAGTCCCATAATATTTAAAAAGTTCATTTTTAAAAATACTTTACACACAAATGCTACTAAAAATAGTGAGAAAATGAGTGAAAATACTGCTATGTAAACAGGTAAAAAACCATTTTGGGAAATGGCTGCAACCAGATATTTGCCTGCATTTGTTCCAATTGCTGCCATAAATATTAGCTGACCAAGTGTTTTCATAAGCGTGTTTGAATGAGGAGAAAGCTGCCATACTATGGGTCCAATTCTTCCTAATCTTCCTAAAATTAGTGCTGTTATCAAAATACCGCCGACAAAACTTAGCTTTATCTCTCCTGCAAATGGTAAATAAAACGGAATACTTCCTAAAATGATACCAAAAACTATACCTATAGAAATCGGCAAAAAATCTGCCGCAGGATACTTTAAAAGGTCATTTCCTATAATATTTGTTACTCGATCACCATATTTTTGCGGAGCAACTATATACAATTTATCTCCTAGCATGAGTGCCAGTGATGGATGTGGAGTTATATCAATTCCCGCTCTTCTTACTTTAGTTATAACAGCTCTTAAAGATTTTAATTCTTTTATACTTGCTATTTTTTTGCCTACAATTTCTTTTGAAGTCACAAGTAATCTATAGACTTTCATGTCATCGTGAAATTTGTAAGCATCTCCCATCTCAACACCTAACATGACACTAAGAGTTTCGAGTTGTTCTTTTGTGCCCGAGACTCTAATAATATCATTGAAATATAAAGTTTTGCAAGCATCTTCATCTATGTCGCACATATCTACTGATTCAACCCTTTCTATGAGAGTAGAAGTCAGTTTTTCTATTTGAGATTTTTTTATAGGTTTATCTTTAAAATTTTCATTTGTAATTTTAAAATTTTTTGTTAAGATGATTGGATATTTTGCTTTCTTTTCTTCTTCATAATCTTCTAGTTCTTTTTTTAAATCAACTCTAAAAATTATTGGCAAAATTCTTATAAATAATATAGTAGCAAAAATACAAAAAGGATAAACAACTCCAAAAATAACAGATATAATAGGATCATTTTTGACTTCATTAGCAGCAGCAAGTGATGGAACACTTGTAAGGGAACCTGTAAATATACCATCTATAATAGGGTGGCTAAGTCCAAAATAAGAACCAATGATATATATACATGTAAAGATACTAATAAGAAGAAAAAATGCTAGTAAATTTAGCTTAATTCCTTCATTTTTTATAGTTTCAAAAAATCCAGGACCAGATTGAAGTCCTACTGCGTATATAAAAATAGCGAGACCAAATAATTTAAAATTATCTGATATAACCATGCCATAATGACCAGCAATCAAAGCCACTAAAAGCATAGCTGTAATATCTAACGAAAATCCTCTAATTTTAATATTTCCTATTATATAACCAACAGAAATAATTGCAAAAAGATAAAATATTTCATTATTTATCATACGCCTGCCTCTTTTTTTGCGAATTATACTCTACGAAAGCTTTAAAAATTATTTTAAGTAATTTTAGATATAATACTGCTCGCTCTCCTTTAGACCTGTGCAATATTTACTTTGAGTAAAGCTTCAGGGTGGGAACACAGCAGAGCACTCTTTTTGAGTATGTGCCGCAGTAATCTGGAGGAGGGTTTTTAAACCCGTAATTTTAATTTTCTACAAACTTTTCTATTTCTTTTGCCAAATTATAAAAATCTACATCGCCTTTTTTAGTTTTTTCTTTTAAAGATTCTAAGATGTATGCTTTACCTTGGGTTAATTCTTTAGATTTTACACCATGTGATATAGAGAGAGTTGCCTCTATAAAGGCAGATATTCTATCACAGTTTTTAAGGGCTAATCCATCTATCGGGCTATAAATATCCTCATTAAAATCATCAATATTTTCGACTATTTTAATCTCGCCATTATCTTTAATCTTATTTAAAAATTCATTTTTTTTGCCATCATATAAACCTAAGATGTATTGAAATTCTTTTAAAAAATTTGATGGAACATAAGGAAAAATCTCATCATCCATCACTTTGAGCTCATATTCGCTTATGATGTCATCTAATCCACTTACGGAGTATTTTACAGGTGAGATGATATCTCTTGTTAGAGCCTCAGGAAGGTCGTGAAAAAGGGCACAATAAAAGTTGTTTTCAATTCTTTTATCACAAGCCTCTACATGTAGAGAATAAAAATAACCTAAAATTGCAACAATTAACATGTGCCCCAATACTGAAGTCTCAGGTACTCTGGGAGTTTGTGCCCATCTTTTTTGGAACCTTAATCTTCCACTAAGGTCTATAATCTTTGATATTTTTTTATTTAATGCAATTTTTCGAACACTGACTAATTCATAATAATCTTCAATCTCCTCATCAACTGCTTCCTTGACTTTATCAATTCCACTTAAAAATTGACTCGTCTGATATACGATAGAAAATTCCCATTTTGTAGAGAGATATGAAGCAGCTTTGAGTATAAATCTCTCTTTCTTATACATGTGAGGATTTTTTAAATACTCTTCAAATCTCTTTAAAAATTCTCCATCTTCAATATCAATTAATGAATCTGATAATTTTGATAAAACCCATTCATTTATCTCTTTTTCTTTTTGTTGAAGTGCTTTTCTAAAAACATCTGGTCGTATATCTGTCACTACAACTCTTCTTAAAAATTCAAAAATTCCAGCTTTTATAAGATTTGTCATATCAATCTTTGGATTATTTTCAATTTTTGCTAAAAGATAAGC
>CAZYTB010000102.1:0-8373 GCA_964650375.1 uncultured Campylobacterales bacterium
TATAATCTATACTAGTCACTTATTTCTCCTCTTTACTATGCGTGTAAGCGCAGATTATACCATTTTTTTATAACAAAATGGTAAAATACACAAATAAAATTGGTATAATAGCGCTTGTAACTAATATTGGCAAGGAAATAAAAAAGATGAATAAATTTTTAGGATTAATACTTTTGGTGGTCATGGGCTTTAGTTTTAGTGGCTGTATGATAAATAATGTTCCAACTTACGATGAGGGCGTAAAGGCTGCTTGGGCTCAAGTTGATAATCAATACAAAAGAAGAGCAGATTTGATACCAAATCTAATAGCAACAGTAAAAGGCTATGCAAAGCATGAAAAAGATGTTTTAAATGAGGTAGTATTGGCTAGAAGTAAGGCTACAAGTTTAAATATACCAAAAGATATATTGACAAATCCACAGGCTTTCCAAAATTTTCAAAAAGTTCAAGGAGAACTTAGTGGAGCACTATCAAAACTTTTGGCAATTTCAGAGCGATATCCCAACTTAAAAGCAAATAAAAACTTTTTGGCACTCCAATCACAACTTGAAGGCACAGAAAATAGGATTGCAGTAGCTAGACGAGATTATATAAGTGCGGTAAGAAAATATAACTTAGAGTTAAGAACCATCCCAAATAAATGGGTAGCTCATTTTTTATATCCGGAGGCTAAGATAAAACAAGTTTTTACCATCACAAAAGAAGAAGCAAAAGTGCCAAAGGTTGGCTTTAACTGATGAATATTTTTAGGAAGTTTCTACTCTTTTGCATACTGAGTATTTTTGCATATTCAACACCAGTTTTTCCAAAATTAACAGGAAGAGTTGTTGATGAGGCAGGCATCTTGTCACAAGCTACAAAAGAGCAGTTAGCTTCAACTTTATCAGCTTTTGAAAATAATACCAGCAATCAAGTAGTAGTTGTAATTCTAAAATCTCTGCAAGGATATGACATAGCGGATTTTGGATATCAACTTGGAAGAGCTTGGGGAATAGGACAAAAGAAGAAAGACAATGGGGTTCTTTTGATAATTGCTCCAAAAGAGAGAAAAGTAAGAATCGAAGTTGGATATGGCTTAGAGGGAAAATTAACCGATGCAACCTCATCTATCATAATTCAAGATAAGATACTGCCATATTTTAAAAAAGCCGATTTTAACAAGGGTATCTTAGAGGGTACTGCTGCGATTTTGGATACCATCAAGGGTACATACAAACCTGAAAAAAAACTACAAAAAAAAGAAAATTTTACTCCTTTGATATTTTTTGCTTTTATTTTCGTTTTTGCTTTTTTGCAAAATATATTTTCACAAAAATATAAAAAAATTATGTCAAAAGTTATACCAAGTAGTTTTATAGGTTTTTTCGGATATATGTTAAGTAGCTACATCATCGCAGGATTAGTTATCTTTGTGGCATCTTTCTTTGTATTTCTATATTTTAAAGCATTTGAAAATATAACCAGCAACCTAACTTCTGCAAATAGCTACGGCGGAGGCTTTGGTTCAGGCGGAGGTTTTGGTGGCGGTGGCAGTTTTGGAAGCGGTGGCTTTAGCGGTGGAGGCGGAGGCTTTGGTGGCGGTGGATCTAGTGGGAGTTGGTAATGAGTAGATATATATCTAATGACATTAAAGAGACGATTGAAAATCATATAAAAAATATAGAAGCTGATAGTTCAGCTGAGATAGTCTGTGTTGTTGCAAATGCAAGTGATAAATATAGATATATTATCTTTTTGTATTCAGCGCTTATAGCTCTTATTGCGCCCCTTGCCTTGTTTCTTTTTGGTTTGGAATTTGGAAACCTAAAGATTATAGAGTTTCAGATTTTACTATTTCTTTTCATCTCATTTGTGCTTGAATATAGTGATTTCAAATATAAACTAATACCAAAACGAATAAAACAAAATAGATGTGAAAAATTAGCTTTATATCAGTTTTATAAGCTAGGAATCAACAAAACATCCAATCATAAAGCTATACTCATCCTTATTTGCATAAAAGAGAAATATATAAGAATTGTGGCTGACAGCGAGATAGATAAAATCGTGTCTCAAAATACCTGGGATGAAATAGTGAAAAATTTTATCGGATTTGTTAAAAAACAGAAGCTAGGAGAAGGCATCTTGTATACTATAAATGAGTGTGGAAAAATTCTCACAAAAGATTTTCCAAGAGATAAAAACTCTAAAGATGAACTACAAAATGATATTATAGAGATTTAGGAAAGGTTTTATTATGTGTAGCAATGGTTTCAGAATCTTAGTAATGTTTCTTTTTACTTTTACAGCATTTTCATTAAATCATTTTATGCCTGCTATTCCAGTCATTGCATGGTATATTGGATCAATCAATGTATTTTCTCTTATACTATTTGGCATAGATAAACTAAACGCAGTAAAAGAGCGAAAAAGAGTTCCGGAGTTTAGCTTTCACTTTCTTTCATTAATTGGCGGAGTTGTTGGAGTTATGCTGGGAATCGTTATTTTTAGACATAAATTAAATGAAAAATCTTTTTTACTGATTCAATTAGTCATTTTTATATTCTGGTCAGTTGTGACTTTTTTGGTGATTAAAAATTTCGATGCAATAGTAGAAAGCGTCAGAGGAATAAGTGGATACTAGAATTGTAGATTTTATAAAAGAACACCATGTTGCAACTTGTGCTTTTACCTCTCTTGATAAAATTCATTGTGCTAGTTGTTTTTATGAATTTTTAAACAATCCCCCGAGATTTATAATCGCTTCGAACATGGAAACAAAACATGTAAAAATGGTCATAAAAAATCCCAATATAGCAGGTACAATTCATTTTGAAACAGAAGAAATTGGAAAAATTCAAGGAATTCAATTTAATGGCTTATGGCGCAGGGCAAAAAATGAAGAAGTAAAAGCTTATTTAAAAAGATTTCCATATGCCATAATTTTAAATCCAAAATTATGGCGCATAGACATAACATATATAAAGTTTACAGACAACCGACTGGGTTTTGGCAAAAAATTAGAATTTTTTACTTAAAAAAGGATATTTTATGAAGAAGCTTATAGTTTTTATTTTGATAACTGGAGTAGTTTTAGCTAGCACTCTTCCACTCTCACAGGAAAAATTGGAACTTTTAAAATTAGAGAGACAAAAAATACAACAAGATATAAACAGAGGTGAAAAAAGTTGGATTTCACCGTTGAGTCTTTCAGCTTCGCTCAGTAAGAGCCAGGATGCAACCGAAACACAAAGCGAGATGAAAAGTGCAGGCTTGGGATGGAATCAAGATATTTTCAGAAGTGGCGGTATCTACTATACAATTGATCAAGCAAAGGCTTTGGGGCAAGTAAATTTATTAGGTGTAGATATAAATGAAGCATTATATTTGAAACAAGCTTACACACTAAAGGCACAGATTGAGCGTGATCGTTTATTGTATAAACAAAATGAACTTACCCTTAAAAATAGTAATATCAATCTCTTCATCACTACAGCAAAATACAAGGCTGGCAATTCAGATATTACAGATCTTAATAATGCAACGATTAGCAGAGATACAGCACGCACAAATCTGATTTCCACCAAAAATACGCTTAGTAACGAAATATATGGACTGAAACAATTAGTCGGTAATAAAAAAATTGATACAATTATATTACCAAATATCCCACTTATTTCTCAAAGTAAATATCTTCAACGAAACCTTGAATTACTTCAATATAAGGCAAAAGATAAAAACAATGATGCAAGTTGGAAAATAACGCGTGCATCTTATCTGCCAAAACTCACTTTAAATGGATCAGTGGGTTATAGTAATTATCAAGGAAACATTATGGGATATAGCGGAAATAGCTATAGCTATGGGGTTACGCTCAGTATGCTACTTGATATCAATTCCAAGGCGACAGTCGAATCTGCAAGGCTCCAATATCTACAAACCAGAACAGCTGAGATTAATCGTAAACAGGAATTGGAACAGCAATATAAAATGATTGTTGAAACCATCGCAAATTATAAAGAAAAGATAGGTGTGGCTCAAGAAATGACTAGCATGTATAATGATCTATATAGTTTCACGGATGCTCAAGTAAAGGCTGGATCTAAATCAACTTATGATCTTGAATCACTCGGAAATTCATTGAAAATTCAAAAACTTGAAAAAAAGATACAAGTATATAATATTATAATAGAGAAAATTTCACTCTATTTCGATACAAAACAGTAAGGACAAATAATGCAAGAGATGCAAAAAATCACAGAATATAAAAGTAGCTCAATGAAGTGGAAAATCGCTATCTTAGTGTTAATACTATTGCTAGGGGCAGGAGGATATCTATTTTATACATCAAGTGGACAAAAAGAAACCTACCACTATGTTACACAGCCGCTTAAAAAAAGTGACCTCACGATGAGTGTATCTGCTACTGGTTATATAGAACCGCTTGAGAGTGTTCAAGTAGGATCAGAAGTCTCTGGTACGATTGAAAAGGTTTATGTGGATTATAACGATATAGTCAAAAAAGGTCAGCCGCTTGCACAAATAGATAAGACAAAGTACCAAAGTGCACTGAACCAATCAAAAGCTTCTTTAGAAGCCGCAAAGGCATCTCTAGAGAATGTGAATGCAAAGCTAAATCAAGCAAAAGAAACGATTTTACGCGATAAAATATTAGAAAAAGCTACAAAGAATGCACTACCTTCAAAAAGCGATTGGGATAATGATTGGGCGGCCTATATGGTAGCAAAAGCACAGGTTGCCAATGCAAAAGCACAGATAGACCAAGCCGTACAAATGCTTGCCTCCTCAAAATATGATCTTGAAAAAACTACAATTTACTCACCAATCAAAGGTATTATTTTAGTACGAAATATCGATCCAGGTCAAACGGTAGCTGCTTCTTTTCAAACTCCAGTTCTTTTCCAGATTGCCAAAGATTTAACCAAGATGCAATTGCAAGTAAGTGTGGATGAAGCTGATATCGGAAAAGTAAAAGATGGACAGAGCGCAACTTTTAGCGTGGATGCCTATCCTCAAAAAACTTTTAAGGCGCGAGTTAATTTGGTTCGAGTTAACTCACAAATTGTTAATGGAGTTGTGACATATATAGCCCAGATGAATGTTAACAATCAAGATCTTTTGCTTAAACCTGGAATGAGTGCCGATGCAGATATTGTCACCAAAACACTCAAAGATGTTTTTGTTGTTCCTAGAGCAACGCTGCTATATATACCTATAAAACCTAGGACAAAGAAGTTGTTTGGATTTGGGAAAAAAGAAAAAATGACCATTGATCAAAAACCACATGTGTGGATTCTTAAAAATGGCAAACCAGAAAAAATCTATATTAAAATACTTGGAAATAGTGGTTCAAAAACGGCTATATCTTCTGAAAAATTAAAAGAAGGAGATCCTCTCATTCTTATGCAGGAGAAGTAATCATGATTAAGATTGAAAATATGACAAAGATTTATGGTAAAGGCGATGTGGCTACAAAAGTGCTCAAAAATATAAATCTTGAGATAAAAAATGGAGAGTTTGTGGCTATTATGGGACCAAGTGGAAGCGGAAAATCAACTCTTTTAAATATTCTTGGGGCATTGGATGTACCAAGTAGTGGAAATTACTCTTTTTTTGATATGGATATAAGAGCACTTTCAAAAGATCAACTCGCACTTTTTCGACGATATATCCTCGGATTTGTTTTTCAAGGCTTTAATTTACTAAAAAAAACTTCTGCACTTGACAATGTAGAGATGCCATTGATTTATCTAGGTGTTGGAGCAAAAGAGCGAAAAGAAAGAGCAGTTAGATCACTTATAAGTGTAGGACTTGAAGACCGCATCTATTATGACCCGGGGAAACTCTCAGGCGGACAACAACAACGCGTGGCGATTGCAAGGGCTATGGTAACGCATCCAAAGGTATTGATAGCTGATGAGCCGACCGGAAATCTTGATACTGCACGAGGGCATGAAATTATGCAACTTATTAATACTTTTAATAAAGAGGGTGTTACAGTCATCATGGTAACACACGAAAAAGAGATTGCTGCTTATGCATCTCGAATTATTCATTTGCGTGATGGTATAATCGAAGAGGAAAACACTCATGCTGTTTAATGCTTTTTTACAAGCGATTCGTGAGATTAGACGAAATCTCATGCGTTCCTTACTCACGGCTATCGGAATTGTTATTGGAATAGCATCGGTTATCGCCATGGTTAACATTGGTAAAGGTGCTAGTGAATCAATTACCCAAAGCATAAGCAAACTTGGTAGTAATACTCTGTACATTATACCAGGGCAAGGGCATCATGGTCCCGGCAGTGATCAGTCATCTCTTATTAAAGCATTTAGTATAAAGGATATTAATATCCTTAAAAGTTCAATCTTTGCTTTAAATGCAGTCTCTCCGGCGGAGGGAACTTCTATGACAGTACTTTATAAAAATAAAAACTACCAAACCAGTATCAAAGGAATTAATAATGGGTATTTTAGGATACAAAACTGGGGATTAAAAAAGGGAAGAGATTTTGACAAAAATGAGCTAAGAAGTGGTCGTAATGTCTGTATTATCGGCTCGACCGTAAAGAAGGAACTATTCACATCCGGTAAATCAGCTATCGGTAAAAAAATTCGTCTTCAAAACTTATCTTGTGAAATAATTGGTGTGCTTAAAACAAAAGGTGCTAATACCTTTGGTAGAGATCAAGATGATCTTGCCTTGATACCCATCAAGATGTTTCAACGGCGCATAAGTGGGAATAAAGATATTCATCTTATTATGGCATCTGTCAAAAAAAATATCCCTCTTGAAGAAGCAAAACTGCAAATCCAGCAATTAATGAGACAGTTAAGACATATTAAAGTTGGAGGTGTAGACGATTTTTCAGTACAAAGTATCACATCATTGCTTAATATAGTTACTGAGGTTACATCTATGCTCACTATGATGCTAGGAGCCGTAGCAGCAATTTCACTTATCGTTGGAGGGATTGGTATTATGAATATTATGCTTGTCTCTGTGACTGAGCGAACAAGAGAAATCGGCATTCGTATGGCTGTTGGAGCAATGGCGCAAGATATTTTGATTCAGTTCCTTATAGAAGCAGTCGTGCTCTCTGGCATAGGCGGCATAGTCGGCATTATCATCGGCATCGGAATTACTATCGGTGTTTCAGACATTATGAACATTCACCTAGTCATTAATCCAAGTATAACAATAATTGCACTACTTTTTTCAATGTTAATCGGTATATTATTTGGCATTATACCCGCACGAAAAGCAGCTAATATGAATCCAATAGATGCGCTCAGGTATGAGTAGCTACTTTGAAATCTTAGATAAATCTAATTTTAAATCAGCATTACTCATAATGCCTATACCTTTATCTAAAACATTTTTAGCAATCTCTTTTGCTTCATCAAGTGAGTGCATTTTATAGCTGCCGCATTGGTAAATATTTAACTCCGGTATATCTTTTTGACTCTTTACATGTAATACATCTTCCATGGATTTCTTCCAAGCTTTTGCCACCTCTTCCTCTTTTGGGGATCCTACCAAACTCATATAAAAACCTGTTCGACATCCCATAGGAGAAATATCTATTATCTCTGTTTTATCGCTGTTTAAATGATCTCGCATAAATCCGGCAAAAAGGTGCTCTAGTGTATGGATTCCTTTTTCTGAGAGCATCTCTTTATTTGGTCTGCAAAAACGAAGATCAAAAACTGTTATATTGTCTCCCGAAGGAGTTTTCATATTTTTAGCAATCCTAACTGCAGGAGCCGGCATCTTGGTATGGTCAACTGTAAAACTATCTAATAATGGCATAATTTATTCCTTTTTATCTTTTGTGAATTATATCTAAATTTAATACATTTTTGAGATACTCTATGTCTTCGTAATATTTATACTTAAGTACTGTCAAGCGAACTGCTAGACTAGGCAGGTAAAAGTTCAAAAATGTTACAGTTTGAAAGTTAAACCACCATCACTATTAACCTAATTTTCATCCAAATTATTATCAAATTTCTTCATATTCTTAAAGTTACTTGCATCTAGTAGTCCTGATTCTTGTTTCTCTTTTAATCTATAGCTATCCCCTTGTATATTAATAATATGAGAATAGTGTAAAATTCTATCAAGGATTTCAGTTGTTACAACTTTGTCATTAGCAAATATTTGTGTCCTTGTACTCTTTAACTGCCTTAGCTGGTTCCATTGCTAACTCTGCATTAGATAAGAATGTGTTTTTCTGAGGGTATTATAATTATTAGAGATAAAAATATAAAAAATAATTTAGATACTTTTTAATGCTTTTATAAAAAGAAGAATCAGCCTCCTGCAATTTCAGGAAAAAAGGCTAGCATATCACCATCTTGTAAAATA
>CAZYTB010000103.1:0-8303 GCA_964650375.1 uncultured Campylobacterales bacterium
AGTATCTCTTTTTCATTAAACTGCAAAAACCCATCAAGCTTATCTACCCAATCTTTCATATACATCACTTTTTTGTTTTTAGCTTGAAATTCAGCATAATCAAGGTACATAGTAACAATTCTATTGAAAAATTCCAACTCTTCCTCTTTTAGATAATTTTTTGCAACTACCACATCGGTTTTTCTTATCTTGCCATTTGGAGCATTTTTCCAGCTTGTCAGCCCCATAAAAGGTTTTTGACTATCTGCTCTGTTGTAGATAATCTCAGCAGCGGTCTCTCCTACTATCGCCCAGTGTAGCTTGTTTTGAACTGTTGCAAAAAAATCTTTTGTGATTTGATGATCTTTATCATAATCAGCACTGCACTGCATATAAATATCTGTAATTTTCTGATATATTCGCCTCTCACTGCTTCGTATATCTCGTATTCGTTCTAACTGCTCATCAAAATAATCTTTGCCAAATATTTGCCTTGGGTCTTTGAGTCTCTCATCATCCATGGTAAAACCTTTGATGATGAACTCTTTTAGATGCTTGGTTGCCCATTGACGAAATCTCGTGCCTTGGAGTGATTTTACCCTATAACCAACAGAGATAATCACATCAAGATTATAGTAATTGGTAGGCTTTTTAGCAAATTCGGAATTTCCGAATTTCTTCATAGAATCATCTTGTGTGAGTTCATTTTCCATATAGATATTTTTGATGTGTTCATTGATAGTAGAACGGCTTTTTTGAAACAACTCCGACATTTGCTGTTGTGTAAGCCACACTGTTTCATCTTGGATAAGCACATCTACTTTTATTTGGTTATTATCTGTTTTGTATAGTAAAAATTTTGTTGGTTGATTAATCATAATGGCGCCATTTTAGATATATTTTCAAATGTTGTTTCTCTGCAAATTGTAAACTAGACACTATCCACTCCTACTCTGAAATTCACTTTCATAAAATATTTTTTGCCAATGTTGTTGTAAAATATTCCAAATGATAGTTTTAATATGAAAATATGGATTAAGACCTACATAGGTTTTTTGAATATAACCTTTTGCAATTAAGCTATTTAAAGGCTTTGATTCTTGAAAGCTTTCATATTCAATTTCTAAGTTTGATGTTTGGGTTTTGTTGTCTAAAAAGTAAGCTAAAATTCGTTTTTCGTCCAATGATAAATGACTTAAAGTTTCAATTATATCTTTAGTCGCTTGATTTAAATCTCTTTTGCCCTTAATCCAAGAAAATATTTTTGAAAAAATATTTGAAACAGTTATTACACCTGAAATAAGTGTGACAACACCAATATAAACTCCGAATTGTTTAATAAATTCTTGTAGATACAATAATTCTCTTATTTCATTATTTGACAAAATTAAAAATAATCCACTTAAAAATAAAATAAAAGCTATTTTATTAATTGGACCAAATAGTTTAAAAAAATCTGTTATATTAAAGTTCATACTTCACCCTTACTTCCCCACTCATCAACTTAGGTAAAAGTGTATCTCTTAAGTTTTCAAGTGTTTTAATTTGTTGTTGATTTTTTCTTTGTTTTAGATAATTAGGCTCTAAAATTTTAGAAAATTCTTTTATTTTATCAACTGATGGAGCAAGAAAACTAATACTGAATATATCTTCTGGCTTTACTCTTTGATGGCTTCCACTTGTTCCAGAGGCAGACATGGCTAAATTATTTTTCACTTTATCTGACTTTAAAAGTGTTGAAATAAAAGAAAAAAAATCTTTATCATTTGGCTGAACCACTTGAAACTCAGTTGAGCATATAGAATTATCTTCTGGCTCAAAATAGATATCCCAAACTCTTGGTGTTTTAGGATTCAGTTTTGACATTAAGATTGAAAAAGGTTCTACTTGATATTTATTGCTCTTTATATCTGAACCAAGTTCTATTAGAGGCTCTTTGTTTGTATCAAATGCCGGTAAGCTAAAATGTAAAAAAGTATCATTTTTATTTTGAGCTGGTTTAATACTAACTTTTTTATGGGTTGCAAAATCTTTTATTTCATACTCTTCCCACTCATTCTTAGCCTCTTCAATAAACCACTCTCTAAAAATCGTTTGAGCTAACGCTTCGAGGGTTTTGTTTTGGCGATGGAGAAGGTCGATTTTGTCATCAAGAGAGCTTAAAACCTCTGCTATTGCTTTTTGTTCTTTTAGTGGTGGGAGTGAAATATTTGTTTCATCAAAAGTATTTCTAGTAATAGTATCAAATACAGCTCCATAAGATGCTTGTTGTAATTGTCTTACTGTATTTATTAAAAGATAAAATAAATAATCACTTGTTGTAATCTCTTCTTTGGCTCTCATCCCATAACAAGACTGATTAAAAGCCATAGGCTTATCTAACATTGCTAAAGCACCGACAGTTTCTCTAGCTGAAATAATAATATCATTCGTTTGTAATAATTTTGTGCTACTTTTTTTTAAACCTAAATTTGTTATCGTTTTTTCGGTTTTAGATACATATTTTTTACCTGTATTAAAATCAACAACTGATAACCAAGGAATATCACCATTCCAATATTCAGCAACAGGAGTTTTTGGAGTACCGCCACCAATAACATCTGCAATATCAGAAATTTTAACCTCTCTCCACTCACTCATCACTTATCCCCATCATACAACATATTCATCACAAGCTTTATGATTATCTCTTTTTGACTCGGGTCTGATTGTGCTACTAGAAGAGCTATGGAAGCTAAGGCATTATCATTTATCTTTGGTTCACCGTTTGGTTTGTGCAAGATGCCGTTTTTATGTAAAAAGAGTATAAAAAGATATGCTCCTATCCGTTTGTTTCCATCGTTAAACGGATGTCCTTTGATGATGTAGTAGAGTAGATTTGCAGCTTTGCTCTCAATACTTGGCAAAAGCTCTACTCCTCCAAAACTTTGGTAGATGTTTAGCAGGTTGCCTTTAAGCTCTCCTGCTTTTTCCTGCCCAAAAAGTTCTGTTGCTTCGCCTTTGGTTATGAGCGTTTTTTTAAGCTCGGCTATCGCTTCTTTTGCTTCATCATAATCTAGTATAAACTTCTGCTCTTTGGTTTGTGCCACCTCTTGTAAGCTCTGCTCATCATACCCTTGAAGCAAAGCCCAACTTTTGGCATAGTTACTGACAATCTCCACAAAACCTTTTGCCTCAGTAATGCTTAACTGATTGTTTTGTAAGCCTTGTTTTATGAGCTGGATGGTTTGGTCTAGCTCTTGAAGTTTTTTTTGTTGCAGTTTTTTTTGGTTGAGAGCATAGCCTTTGATAAGATACTCTTTTAAGATATTTGTTGCCCAAATACGAAACTGTGTAGCTCTTTTACTGTTTACCCTATATCCTATAGAGATAATGGCATCAAGATTATATAATTTAATTTTTTTAGTTTGTTTCTTATTTTCTATTGCGCCATGTTTAGTGGTATGTTCCAAAATGGAACATACCACTTTTTCATCTAGCTCTTTGCTTTTAAATATATTACTCAAATGCTTTGTTATAGCTGGTCTTTGCACATCAAAAAGTTCTGCTATTTGCTTTTGACTCAACCAAACAGTATCATTCTCAACAGTAGTTTTTAACTCTACATTCCCATCTTCATAGATAACTATATCACTCATACATCACCTTTGCCAAGTTCTCATCTATCCTTTGGTTTAGCTCTTGTTCAGCTTTCATCTGCTCTTGTAACTCTTTTTTTAGTTCACTAAATCTCTCTTTGAAGTCAAACTCATCTTCAACCTCTTCTAAGCCTACATATCTTCCGGGAGTCAGTACATAGTTGAGTTCTCGCACCTC
The DNA here is from genome assembly GCA_964650375.1 of uncultured Campylobacterales bacterium. Classification (GTDB taxonomy): domain Bacteria; phylum Campylobacterota; class Campylobacteria; order Campylobacterales; family Sulfurospirillaceae; genus JAADIZ01. The sequence goes on from CAZYTB010000103.1 coordinate 3,796, forward strand.
TTTTAAAGAGGCACTTTTACAAAAGCCTTTGATGTCTTCATAACCTTTATTGTTTTTCCAACTGTGATATATAGTTGCTATGCGGTCTGTATCTTTTGGCTCAAACTCTTTTGTTCGCCTGTTTATGAGTCTGCCCAAATTTCGGGCATCTATAAAGAGTATATCTTTGGTAGTTCTTCCTCGCTTCATAAACCATATAGAAGCTGGGATTTGGGTATTTAAAAATAGTTTTGCAGGTAGATTGACTATGCAGTCGATTAAGTTTGCTTCTATGAGTGCTTTTCTTATCTCTCCCTCATTTGAAGTGTTGGAAGTAAGACTCCCTTTTGCCAGAACAAATCCAGCAGTTCCAGTTGGTGCTAAGTGGTAGAAAAAGTGTTGTATCCAAGCATAGTTTGCATTTCCCTCTGGTGGGGTTCCATACTTCCATCTTCCATCATTTCGTAGTAAGTCACCACTCCAGTCACTGACATTGAAAGGTGGATTTGCTATGATAAAGTCTGCTTTTAAATCTTTATGGGCATCATTTAAAAATGACCCCTCATTGTTCCATTTTACTGACGAGCTATCTATCCCACGAATGGCAAGATTCATTTTTGCCAGTCGCCATGTAGTTTGGTTTGACTCTTGACCGTATATAGAAATATCGTTTATCTTTCCTTGATGTTCTGTTACAAATTTTTCAGATTGTACAAACATACCACCACTACCACAACAAGGATCAAATACTCTACCTTTATATGGCTCTAACATTTTTACAAGAAGTTCAACTACACTTTTAGGAGTATAAAACTGCCCACCTTGTTTGCCCTCAGCAAGTGCAAACTCTCCCAAAAAGTATTCAAATACATGACCAAGAACATCAGCACTTCGAGCCTTTGCATCTCCAAAAGCTATGTTTCCTATAAGGTCTATGAGTCCACCAAGAGATTTACTATCTAAGTTGTCTCTTGCAAACACTTTAGGAAGCACACCTTTAAGCGAGTTATTTTCTTTCTCTATGGCGTCCATAGCCTCATCAACAATCTTTCCGATATTTGGTAGTTTAGCATTTGAGAGAAGAAATGACCATCTAGCAGTAGGAGGAACAAAAAACACATTTTCAGCTTTGTACTCATCTCTATCTTCAGGGTCAGCACCCATCTCTTCTTGGGCTAAAAGTTCGTTATAGAGTTCTTCAAAACTATCAGAGATGTACTTTAAAAACACAAGCCCCATCACCACATGCTTATACTCTGCGGCATCAATATTTTTTCGTAGTTTATCTGCGGCTTTCCATAGTTGTTTTTCTATTGATTCTTCTTGTTTTACTTTTGCCATTATTAACTACCAAACCTAATGTGATTTATTTTGTTCTATTATAGCTTGTGTTTGTGATGAGAGAAGTTAAACAGCTATAAATAATCCAAGACTGGCTGTCTTGGATTATTTCTCAAGTTTCTTTTACTCTCAATGAATGGGTTTATTTTAATTGTTTTTCAATAAAAATGCTAAATTGAAAAGAATTTTAAAATTCGCTACAAGCATTCATATATCGGCTTTATAGAGGTTTTTGACATACAAAATAAATACTTAAGTTTTTTTTAAGTATTTATTTTCGAATATTACTTTATCTTTCAACAAAGAGGTTGTTGTTTGAATTTGTTAGGTGTATATAAACTATAAGTTTACAGTTACTTATTTTTTATCAAACACCAAAATACTGTATTAACTGATTAGGATAATCATATGGAAACAATTACTTACACACTCACCGAAACCGATAAAAAGTTTCAATCAGAAATCAAAACATTAATTGAGAGTGGAAACTCTTATGATACACAATCTATTTTTACTAAAATTCAAATTGGTATTAAGTTAGTAGAAATGAAACAGAAAAATCCAATTGATTTTGATAGTATCACACCAGAAAGTTTAATCTCAAAAAAAACAAGAAATAGGAGAATTCAATTAGTTATAAAAAAAGATTGTGATTTTTCTAAGTGTATGAAAGTTACTAAGGATAGAAAAACTACTAAAGAAAATAGTAAGTTACTTATTTTGGATAAGAGAGTAGTAAATCTTACTGAAACAAAATCTAATAACCAAAGGGATAAACACCAACCCGAAGGTATGGATAGAAAAGAGTTCATTAAAATGGTTGATAACGGTATCTACCCTGTAATTAAAAATTTTTATGATTCCAAAATTGAAAATGAAAAATTAGAAAAAAATGTTAAATCTCCTAAATCACAACTCTCTGTTATGAAAGAAAAACAACATAAGATGGATATACAACTCTCCAAATATGAGGGGATGTTAGAAGTATCTGGAAACATAAAAAACCTAGATATTAAAACTCAACAAAAAGTAAAGAATTTCTAATGGGTATTCCTTACTACCTTTACACCACATGTAAGGATGGGAGTTTTAAACTTGGTGTTTCTCTATCTGAGTTTAAGGATTTAGTAGATAATGGTGATATAGAGGTATCTTACAGAGGAGGTAAAACTCTTCTTGTAAATAATGACACCTTAAATAATTATATTGCTAAATATGGTGGGAAAAAAGATAAATATAGAAAATATCTTAGGTTGCTAGTCCACCTACTTCAAGAAAGTGAAATTACAAAAATGCATGCACTCATAAAGAAAAGTGAATTAAGAGTTAAGAATATTTCTCATTCCAATCTATCATATCATAAGTTTAATGCTCAAGATATTATTAATTTTTTTAATATAATCAAAATAAAAAAAAATTAAAAGAATTATACGAACAAGGTTTTACAGATACTGTTCTTGAGAAATATTATGAAGATGAGTTTTTTGATATGAGTTTAGATAAAAATCTCACTAAAGAAATCTTCATCAATGAAGAAATTGGAAATACTAGATATAAGATAAGTACTTATACGGATTTTTTCAAAACTTATAAATCCACTTTAAGAAAATTTAAGATGATTGAATTTATAAAACTATCTCAAATTAAACCTATCGTACTTAATGCTAGAAAAAAATTTGCTTACTAACTATCTCATAAACTACACTTTAAGAGATGCCCTTGGGGTCGCACCTGCAACCCGGTAAAAGGTATCTCACAAACTATCTCATTTAAACATCTCTTTAACTCTAAGACTTTATAATACATAAAACGAGGAACAATCATGAAAGTCGGATATGCAAGAGTTTCAAGTTCAGGACAAAACCTACAATCACAAATCGAAGCACTTACAAAAGTTGGGTGTGAAAAAATCTTCCAAGAAAAAATTAGTGGTACTCAAACAACCAACAGAACAGAACTACAAAATATTTTAGATTTTTGTCGTGATGGCGATGAGTTTTATGTAACTCGTCTTGATAGGTGCTCTCGTTCTGTAAAAGATTTACATCAGATAATAGATACACTTAATAGTAAAGGTGTAGCATTTAAAGCAACTGAACAGGATTTAGACACTTCTAGTAGTGCAGGTAGATTAATGATAGGTTTACTCTCTATCGTATCTGCTTTTGAAACAGACCTACGAGCTGAAAGACAAGCTGATGGAATAGCCTCTGCAATCAAGCGAGGTGTGAAATTTGGTAGAGTTGCTAAGTTTGATGATGAAAAAGTGCTGTTAGCTATGCAAATGCAAGATAATGGTATGTGTAACCAAGAGATAGCTGATAAGTTTGAGATTGGGAGAAGCGCATTGTTGAGATATATTTCTAAATATAAAAAGGAAAATTTATTATAGACTAAATCTTTTTATAATTTTCCAACCATTTTTCAACTTCCTCTGGGTCATATAAAATGGTTTTACCATTGGTAATAGTATGCGGTAGTGGGTCATTTATTTTACCTCTTAGACCCTTTTGTTGAAGTCTTGACAATCCAAATCTATCTTCAAATTGTTTAGTGTTTATATATTTTGATGGTTGAGATGCCTTTTTCTTAAGAGTTGCTACATCTCTTTTTAATTTAGTTATGATTTTTTCTAAATCTATATTAGATATATTTACATGATTTAATTGATACTGTTTTAACTGAACAAATAAATCGATTAGCTTTATAGTATCATTAGTATTCAGTTGTTCAATTATTTGAGTTACTTCACCATCAATCCATTTATCAAGTATCTGCAAACTCTCTACATTTTTATCTAAAAAATCAAATACAGTATAGAGTATTTTTTTCCTATTTTACTATTACCTATTAGCTCATTTAGAAAAATCTTATTATTATTTGATAATTTATCAATAATTATTTCTGGGTTATCAACTTCTAGTTCATTCATTTATTCTCACTTGTAGTAATTTCTACATGATATTATGAGTTCAAGGACACATAACTTTATACATAACCTAATTTTACCATAGTTTTGGTTTTATAAGTATTTTTAATAATTTATTTTTGATTTTTTGAAGTTTGAAGATTTTCAAGAAGCCCTATGAAGCCCTTAAAATGGTGCGTCCGGGGAGATTTGAACTCCCACACCCGTAAGGCACTACCCCCTCAAGGTAGCGTGTCTACCGTTCCACCACGGTCGCATT
>CAZYTB010000104.1:0-8163 GCA_964650375.1 uncultured Campylobacterales bacterium
AGCTGCATTTTTAAATGCTATAGTTAAAAAAGAAGTAGAATGTGTTTCAATCTCACCTTTAAAAGCAGTAGAGATTTTGGGAACAATGATGGGTGGCTACAATGTTCAGCCTTTAGTAGATGCTCTAAGCAGTGATGAAAAATATGTTGCAGCCTCTGCACGCGATGCACTAAAACATATTATATTAGTTTATAGTTCTTTTAATGACATAGAAAAATTATCTAAAACAAATAAATATGCAAAAGAAGTTTTAGAATCTTGGGCTAAGGCAGAGTGGTTTACTTCAAAAGCATCAATGCCAGAAAAAATTACAGTAGCAGTTTTGAAAGTTCCAGGAGAAACAAACACTGATGATCTCTCACCTGCAAGCGAAGCATTTTCTAGAAGTGATATCCCACTACATGCACAATGTATGCTAGATAAAAAATTACCTGGTGCACTCGATAAGATTAAAGAATTTCAAGCAAAAGGTTATGAAGTTGCTTATGTTGGCGATGTCGTAGGAACAGGAAGCAGTAGAAAATCAGGTATAAACTCAGTACAGTGGTGGATGGGAAGAGATATTCCACATGTACCAAATAAAAAAACAGGTGGTTTGGTTTTAGGAAACACAATAGCACCAATCTTCTTTAATACGGCAGAAGATAGTGGTGGACTTCCGATAGAAGTAGATGTAAGCGCACTTGAAACGGGCGATATTATAGATATTTATCCACTTGAGGGAAAAATAGAAAAAGATGGAAAGATTGTTTCCACTTTCAAATTAAGTCCAAATACCTTGGCAGACGAATACAGGGCAGGTGGGCGAATTCCACTTATCATCGGACGAGGTATAACTACAAAAGCTAGAGAAGCTCTAGGTCTTGGTGCTGAACACATTTTTACGCAACCAGAGCAACCAAAAGATACTGGCAAGGATTACTCACAAGCTCAAAAGATTATAGGCAAAGCTTGTGGCTTAAAAGGTGTAAGACCTGGCATGTATATAGAGCCTCTTACTGCTACAGTAGGAAGTCAAGATACTACAGGACCTATGACAAGTGATGAGATAAAAGAGTTGGCAGCACTTGGTTTTAATGCAGATTTTGTTTTGCAAACATTTTGTCATACAGCTGCTTATCCAAAACCTTCAGATGTAAAAATGCAACACACTTTACCAGATTTTATGATAAAAAGAGGTGGTGTTAGCTTAAAGCCGGGAGATGGAATTATTCACTCTTGGCTAAATCGTATGACGCTTCCTGACACCGTAGGGACAGGTGGAGATTCTCATACTAGATTTCCTATTGGTATTTCTTTTCCTGCTGGAAGTGGTTTGGTGGCATTTGCTGCAGTTACAGGCAGTATGCCTGTGAATATGCCGGAATCTATATTGGTAAGATTTAGCGGTACATTGCAACCTGGAATTACGCTAAGAGATTTAGTAAATGCTATACCTTATTTTGCTATAAAAAAAGGTTTGTTAACAGTTCCGAAAAAAGGCAAAATAAATGCATTTGCTGGAAAAATTTTAGAGATAGAAGGGCTGCCTGATTTAAAAGTTGAGCAAGCGTTTGAACTTAGTGATGCCAGTGCTGAGCGAAGTGCTGCCGCTTGTACGGTTGCTTTAAATAAAGAGCCTATCGAAGAATATCTTAAATCAAATATTACACTTTTGGGTTCTATGATAAAAGCTGGTTATGGCGATGCCTCAACACTTAAGCGAAGACTTGACAAGATGAAAAATTGGTTAAAAAATCCAACTTTGTTAAAAGCTGATAAAGATGCAGAGTATTCTGCTATTGTAGAGATAAATATGGATGAAGTAAAAGAGCCGATTTTAGCATGTCCAAATGATCCTGATGATGTTGCAACTTTAAGTGAAATACTAGCTAATCCAAATAGACCTCATAAAATAGATGAAGTATTTGTTGGAAGCTGTATGACAAATATAGGTCACTATCGAGCCCTTGGAGAAGTGCTTAAAGGAGAAGGGCAAGTGCCAACTAAACTTTGGATAGCTCCTCCAACCAAAATGGATAAGGCTGAATTAGTAGAAGAGGGATATTACTCAATATTTGGGGCAGCAGGAGCTAGGGTAGAGATACCAGGATGCTCACTTTGCATGGGAAATCAAGCAAGAGTAAAAAATGGTGCTACTGTATTTTCAACAAGCACAAGAAACTTTGATAATAGAATGGGCATGGATGCCCAAGTTTATCTGGGAAGTGCAGAATTAGCAGCGCTTTGTGCGCTTTTGGGAAGACTTCCAACAGTGGAAGAGTATATGGATTTGGTGCCTAAAAAGCTAGCAGGAAAAACTAATGAAGTATATAAATATTTAAACTTTAATCTTATTGAAGATTTTGAGCTAGCAAACTAAAACATAAAGCCACCTTTTTGAACAAAGGTGGCCACTTCAAAGCTTTTTATTAGTTATTAACTAATATATTAGTAAAATTCTTTTATATTTACATGTAGGAATCTTAATGTTAAAAGATAAAATCCGCTCAAAACAAAGTGGAATACTTTTTTATGGACTGACCCCACCAAAGGCAAAAAATACTCAAGTAGAACTAGAAACTATAGCAGCTAAACACATACAGAGGCTTAAAAATTTAGATATTGATGGACTTATCCTTTATGATATTCAAGAGGAGGGTGATAGGACAGATGTTGAGCGTCCTTTTCCTTTTATCCAAACTATTGATCCTTGTGTTTATGCAAAACAGTATCTAGATGCTCCTTTGAAATTTCCAATTGTTATTTATAAAGCTGTTGGCAAGTATGATAAAGGTGAATTTAGCTCTTGGATAGAAGCTAGAAAGGGGAGAGATTTTTTCTCTGTTTTTGTTGGGGCTGCTAGCAAGGATACTAAAGTTACTATTGGTCTAAGAGAAGCTTATGAGCGGAAAAAAGAGATAAATGATGATATGGTTGTTGGTGGCATAATGATACCAGAGCGACATTTGATAAAACGAGATGAGCATTTGAGAGTTATCTCTAAAATTGAACAGGGTTGTGAATTTTTTGTATCTCAATGCGTTTATGATTTAGAGGGAGCAAAAAGATTTTTAGATGACTATTTAACTTATTCAAAAAAACATAATAAACCTCTTGTTCCAATTATATTTACGATTACTCCTTGTGGTTCTATTAAGACTCTGGAATTTATGAAATGGTTGGGAATACATATACCAGATTTTTTAGAGAAAAAATTAAAGAATTCTGTTGATATTTTAGAAGAATCTGTAAAATTGTCGCTTGATATATTCAAATCTCTTTACATATATGGAAAAGAAAAAGGCATACCAATAGGTTGCAATGTTGAGAGTGTTGCTATCAGAAAAGTTGAGATTGATGCTTCTATAAGATTATTAAAACAAGTAAAAGATATAATTTCAGAGGTTGATAAAATTTGAAAGGTTGACATGAATACTCAAAATAGCAAAATTGCTTTTGAAAATGCAAAAAAAGTAATTCCTGGTGGTGTTGACTCACCTGTGAGAGCATTTAAAAGCGTGGGTGGAATTCCAATATTTATAAAAAAAGGTGAAGGTGCATATCTTGAAGATATAGATGGCAATAGATATGTGGATTTTGTACAAAGTTGGGGACCACTTATATTTGGTCATTGTGATAAAGATATAGAAAAGGCTGTTATAAAATCAGTAAAAAAAGGTCTAAGTTTTGGAGCTCCTACAGAGGTTGAAACAAAATTGGCACAAAAAATTTGTGATTTATTCAAACCCATAGAAAAGATTCGTTTTGTAAGCAGTGGAACAGAAGCTGTGATGAGTGCTATAAGACTAGCCCGTGGTTATACTGGACATGATGATATAATAAAGTTTGAAGGGTGTTATCATGGACATAGTGATTCTTTGCTTGTTCAAGCTGGAAGTGGTGCTGTAACTTTTGGAACTCCAAGTTCCCCTGGAGTACCCGCTGATTTTACGAAGCATACACTTCTTGCAAAATATAATGATATAGATAGTGTTAAAAAATGTTTTGAGAATTCAAAAGATATTGCTTGTATTGTTATCGAACCGATAGCTGGAAATATGGGTTTAATTCCTGCTGATGTAGAATTTCTAAAAGAGTTGAGAGTTTTATGTGATGAACACGGTGCGCTACTTATCTTTGATGAAGTTATGAGTGGATTTAGGGCATCTTTGAGGGGAGCCACTGGTTTAGTTGGAGTAAACCCAGACTTGATAACTTTTGGAAAAGTAATAGGCGGAGGAATGCCAGTTGGAGCATTTGGCGGTTTAGACGAGATTATGGATGAGCTTAGTCCAGATGGTCCGGTTTATCAAGCTGGAACACTAAGCGGAAATCCAGTTGCTATGCATGCCGGTATGGCTGCTTTGAAAAAAATAGTTAAAAATGAACACATGTACGAAGAGTTTGAAAACAAGGCTACAATGCTGGTAAATGGTTTAAAAGAAGAGGCTGTTAAATTAGGAATCAAGATACAAGTAAATGTTAGAGGAAGTATGTTTGGCTTTTTCTTTAACGAAAATGAAGTAAAAAACTTTGATGATGCCTTGTGCTCAGATACCAAAATGTTTGCCAAATTTCACCAAGGAATGTTAGAGAGAGGATTTTATTTTGCATGTAGCCAATTTGAAACAGGTTTTATAAGTACTCAAATCACTACGGAACTTATCTATAAGACTATAAAAGCAGCAGCAGAAGTATTTGAAGAAATAGTATGAGTTTAGACAAACAACCAAAGTATAGGAAAATTATAGAAGGTGCTGAGCAATTATCGCTTGGTATTTCTATAGTCGTAGCTGTTTTGATAGGTGTTGGAGTTGGTATTTTGATGAAAAACTATTTTCACCAAACTTGGCTTCTTTGGCTTGGTGTCTTTTGGGGAGTGAGTGCTGCTATATTAAATGTTTATAAAGCATACAAAAAGCAAATGAAATCATTAGATGAATTAAAAGATGATGTTAGGTATAAAAATTATAAACCAAAAATTGATGATGACGACGATGATGATTACGATAAATAAACTGTCTTTCTCGTATGTGATTGGAGATTTATTATTGATCATTATTTCTCTTTTTTTAGGTAAATATTGGCTTATAAATACCCAAGCGGCTTTTATTTGTTCTATGCTTATAACATTTGCTTCATTTTTTTCATATAAAATTATGATTGAAAAAAGAGTGGATGCAGGTGATATTGGTGAAGATAGAGATTTTTATGATGAGTTAGAAGATCCATATAGACTTTATGGCGATAAGGATAACCATAAAGAAAAAAATATCACATGTAAACCAAAAACCAAAAAGGTAAGTAGTTTTAAGCAGATGGTAAAAGGTTTAGTTAGCGGAATTAGCGGAGCTTTAAGTGTTTATAGATTACTGTCATATACAATTTTGTTTTTAGCTATTTTATATATGGTAAGACAGGGAGTTTTTAGTGCAATACCATTTTTTATAGGTCTTAGTATTGTTCCATTTATAAGTTTATTGTTTGGGTTATTTGGAAACCAGAGCAGAGCTTAAAATGGTTTTATTATCTTTGAATTGGACCAAACAATTAGCATTTTGAGATATTTCTTCTATGTTTATTTCAAACTTTATATCCCTTTCTTCCCCCTCTACATGTAAAGAAAAAATAGGATATTTTTTACCATCAAATTTGATATATTCTCCAGTATTTAGAGTCAATTTTGATGTGATTGTGTTTGAATTTAGATAAGATTGATAAATTTTATTTACGAGTTTTGTAAATTCTTCAATTTTTAATATAACATCTGGAAAAGTTGGGTCAAATTCTTTTTTATGTTTTATTTTACTAGAGCTTGCACTAGCAGCGCTAATGCAAAGATCTATGAGCGAGTAGATATTTATAAGTTCTCCATATGCGCCGATTGAAGAGAGTTTTTTGGCTGATTTCTTATATAGTTTTATGCCCATCTCACTTTCGTCAAGATAACCAATAGTGATAGCATAAAATGAAAATGAGCCAAAATTTAAATCAAGTATTGTAGTTTTAAATCCATAAGATATATTTGCATAAGTTTTAGCTAATTCAAATATCTTTTTTGATGTTACTTCGCCTAAAAGATAATGAGCTTCCTGATTTAGTGATTTAACTCTTCCATCTTCATCAAAAGAGATAAAAGGATTATAATCATATTCCATCCAAGCTTCACTAAAAGTCATTTCTTACTCTCCAGTTTAACTTTCTATGTAATTTTTTAGTTTTCTTCCAACTTTTGGGTGTTTTAATTTTTTAATAGCTGAGCTTTCTATCTGCCTCACTCTTTCTCTTGTGACACTGAGTTCTTTTCCAATCTCCTCTAGAGTCCTGTCGCTTTCATCGTGCATCAACCCAAATCTCATCCTGATAACCGCTTTTTCTCTGTCATTTAACTGCTCAAGCACATCGTCTATCTGATCTTTTAAGTCATTTTTTAGTATGTGGTCCATAGGAGAAACGCTACTTTTGTCTTCAACAAAATCCCCAAATTTTCCATCTTCTTCATTGCCTATAGGAGCTTCTAATGAAATAGGCTCTTTTGTAATCTTGATAACATTTTTAACTTTATCAACACTCAAACCTACTTCTTCAGCGATAGTATCAACATCTGGCTCTTTACCATTTTCTTGCAAATGTTTTCTTATTATTTTGTTTATCCTGTTTATGGTTTCTATCATATGTATTGGAATTCTTATGGTTCTAGCTTGATCAGCAATAGCACGGCTGATTGCTTGTCTTATCCACCAAGTTGCATAAGTAGAAAATTTGTAACCTTTTTTGTACTCAAACTTATCTACAGCTTTCATCAAACCAATATTTCCCTCTTGTATGAGATCCAAGAAAGGAAGTCCTCTGTTTGTGTATCTTTTAGCGATAGAAACAACAAGACGAAGATTGGATTTTGCCATTCTTGTTTTTGCTGCATCAGCTATCTTTTTTCCTCTTTTTATTTGCTCTAATATCTCTTTTAATCTGTCTTCTTCTAAATCAAAACCTTGTTTGCTTGCTTCTTTAGTTTGAAAAAGTTTTTTGATTTTCATATATGTTGAAACCATAGTGGCTTCCGGTACTTCTGCAGTTACTTCTTCTTTGTTCATTCTTGTAATTCTAGTAAGTATTTTTTCGTGATTTTTTCTTAAAATATCATTGAAAAGTGGGAGCATATACTCAAGTCTTTTTAATTCTTTATCAAACTCACTATCACTTTTAAGTGCAGTCTCCATAGATTTTACAAGTTCATTTATAAGTTTACTAGTGGGTCCTAACTCCATAAGATTTTCTTTTAGTATTTTCTTTTTATAAGCAAGAGTCAAGTCATAAGCCATTTGTTTTTCGTCATCAATGTCTTCTTCTTGAACTTTCAATAATGTTTTCATCCAGTCTTTTTTAGCTTTTTCTAAGCCCTTGAAGCTATTAACAACTTTTACCGTTCTACTATCATCTTTTTTATTTGGTTTTTTAACTTTTTTTTCGTCTTCATCGTCATCGTCATCTTCATCACTACTGTTGTCATCTTCAAAACTTCTAAAAAGTTCTTTTACTCTTCTTTCTCTATTTATCAAAGCTTCTTTGTAGTCTAAAATAAAATCTATGAGATAAGGAACAGAACAAAATGCATCAATGATGATATCTTCACCAAATTCAATTCTTTTACTGATGTCAATCTCTTCTTCTTTTGTAAGTAACGAAATTTGCCCCATTTCTCTTAAGTACATACGCACAGGACTATCACTTCTTGACCATTCAAGCAACTCTTTTTCACCTGCTAAGTCAAACTCAGATTCTAATGCTTCATCTTGTAGTTTTTGTCTCTCTTCTTCTCTCTTTTTTGCTTCTTCTATGTTTCTAAGTTTTGCAATTTCAGCAGAAGTTATAAGTGAAATTTTATATTTACTAAGCAAAGAGATGACTTTTTTAGCATTTGATGAACTTGGTTGTTTTGAAAAAAGATTCATTACTTGTTCATAAGTCACATAACTTTTTTCGTGTTCTTTAAATAATATTTCTAAATTTGTGTAAAGTTCTTTGGTAGTCATGATATGAGGCTCCTCTAAGATTATGGAGTATTTAAAGATTGGATTATACCCAAAATTATTTAAAAGCACATTAATTCTTATTTTTTTACTTGGAACATTAATTGCTTTATAGTTAGTAAATCAATACAATGGATGCTCACATGCAAAG
>CAZYTB010000105.1:0-7934 GCA_964650375.1 uncultured Campylobacterales bacterium
GGCGAATAATGTTTCTAAAAATTGGAATAAGGGAATTAAGAGATTCTTTTAATATCAAACGATCACGATGATCTATTTTTTTGTTAAAAATTACAGCTAAAAAGGTTGCGGATGTCATGTATCCTAAACCTCCTATTTGAATTAATAATATGATGATTAGTTGTCCATAAAAAGTAAAATCAACAGATGTATTTTCAACAATTAAACCTGTTACACAAACGGCAGATGTAGATGTAAAAAGAGCATTTAGCAAACCCAAATGCCCATTATGGGCAAATGGCATCAATAAAAGTACTGTTCCAAAAAATATTAAACCCAAGAAACTGAGAAAAATGAGTTTTATTTCACGACTATGAATATCCATTCCTTTTTACAAAAATATAAAATATTACTCATATTATATCTTTTTTATCTATTTTTCTTTTAAAAGATGTAGAAAAGAAGATTTTACATCTTCATACTTAAATGAAAATCCAGTATCCACTAGTGCTTTTGGATATATCTCTTTTGAACCGGTTAGCACGATAGCGCCTTCCCCAAAAAGCATTTTGACAATTATATTTGGAAGTGGAAAAATTGTTGGTCTGTTCAATACTTTTCCTAATGCCTTTGTGAAAGCAAAATTTGTTATGGGGCTTGGTGAAACAGCGTTATATACGCCATTTAGTTTTTTTTCTATCACATGTCCATAAATTCTAATCAAATCATCAATATCTATCCAGCTTGTCATCATTTGACCGTTGCCTATTATCCCGCCGAGTCCTAATTTAAAAGGAGACAACATTGTGGAAAAAGCCCCTCCATTAGCTCCTAAAACGACCCCTAGTCTTAGTATCGTAGTTGTTTTCTCACATTTCTTAGCTTCATTTTCCCAATTAAAAGCCAAAATTCCAAGAAAATCATTTGATACTTCTTCGCATGATTCATCACAAGCTTTATTATCAGGATAAATTCCGACTGCTGAAGCTGATATAAATTGTTTCACTTCACTTTTATTGATAGCATCTACAAGTTTTTTAGTGCTTTCTATTCTGCTTGAAAACAAAACTTTCTTATACTCTTCATCCCATTTTTGTACTATCGGAGCACCTGCGAGGTTTATAACAACATCAACACCTTTGAGCTTGGCTAAAATCTCTTCTTTGGTATCATCTTTGTTTATTATTACATTGTTTTCAAATTTTTTTCTTACATGTGAACCTATAAACCCACTGGCTCCGCTTATTGCTATTTTTTGCATTCTTCTTCCCATAAAGTTTTATTTTATTTTTTAATATTATCAAAATATTGCAAAAATTTTTCTGTGATATTATTTTGAGTTTTTCTTTTTTATGTTGATTTATGAGACAACTGCACAGTGGTCTCATTATGCCTAAATTCAAAGCATAGCTTCTATTTAATTTATTTTCATATGATCAATCTTAGTATAGTCAATGGAATATATAAGAATATTTACCTTTTATCTTCACACCAATCTAATATAAAAAATAAAATAAATATTTATTTAAAATATTAGCCTAATATTTCAAATAGCCGTTGTTTTTTGTTAATTTTATAGTAGAATGTCGAATTATAAACCTACTTATTAGGAGTGCGTCATGTTACAATGGATTGTCGTTGCGATTTTAGTATATGTTATTTATTATTTAGTGAATAAATATGAAAAAAAACTTAATCTGCTAAGCGAATCAATAGAGTTGAATAAGTCTGAGATTATAGCAAATAAAGATTTTATTGAAAAAAACAAATCTAAGATAGTTGATAACCATGAAAAAATTCAACATAATAGAAAACATATAGATATTAATCAGGATATGCTTGTTAGACTAAAAGATTAAGGGACTCCCCTTAATCTTACCCATCCTTCAATAAATTGCTACTTTTGGTAACTATTACAAAAATTTAACAAAAATCTTGATTTTGTCAAAATTACGCCATATAGGTCATTTTTGGCTCTTTATGTATGATGTCTAATAATATTGCCCTAATTTTTATCTTTATTTAAGTATAAATCAACAAAAAACATACTATTGTTATCTTATCAATTTTTTAGTAATGCTTTTAGTAATACTAAAATTAATCAAAAAAGAGGCTATTTTGGCAAAGCAAAAATTTGGTCAAGAAATTATCAAAAATGTTATAAAGAAAAACCAAACTCCAAAAAGAGAGATATGTCAATTGAGTATAAAAATTAATTCTAAACTTGATTACGCTTTGCAAAAATTATCAACTTCATTAAGTATCTCTAAAAATAAACTGATTGAAGATATTTTATTTGAAAGCGGAATTATTGAAGAAGTAGAGGAAAATTATGGTGAATAAATTTCCAGGCCAAGAGATAATCATAGATGCAATTTTAAAAGGCATAGAAGAAGCAAAAAATAATTTTTTATTTTGGACAAATCATCGACTATATTTATCCTATGGACCAACTAAAATGATAACCATACATGTAGCACAAGAAATTGCAAAGATAAAAGATGCTCCGGAAATTTTTATTGATGCAACTGTGTCGGATATATTAAGATGCTCTTTGGCTAAAAGAGATGGCTATATCAAATACATGCAAAAAAAATCGTTAGCTATGGGTACTTTTAGTATAACTTTGGATGAAAGGTTTGAGCATAAAAACGATAATGATTCAATTTCCAAAGTAATTATATCTATAAAAAATAGTGTCAGAAATATCAAAAATGAATATACAAAAGAGATAGAAAGAATTTGTAAAATGTTAGATTCTTCAAAGGAAGACAAATCAACTCTAGACTATAGTATTCTTGCTTTTTACTCTGATCTTCCAAGCAGTGCTAGAAAAAAATTACTTGTAAGAATTCCTAAAATTATAGATGATTTCAACAAGATAGTAGAAAAATTTCCGAACTTAAAATCAAATTTTAAAGATACAGGTATTCATAAAGCTGAAAATATAGGAGAGTGGCTAATCGGCGCTTATATTATAGAAAGGGTTTAGCAAAGATGATATTAGTCATTTTTACTAAACTTGAAAATGCAAACATATTTCAAGCAAAAAATTCAAAGGAGATTAAATGAAAAGAGTTTTATTAAAGTTGGCTACTTCTATAGTAGCTTGTACAGCGTTAGTTGTATCAGCGAATGCAGCTGGTGTTATAAAGATTGGTGTTCAAGCACCAATTACGGGAAAATATGCAAATGAGGGACAAAGTATTGACAACGGTGTTAAATTAATCGTAGATCAATATAATGCAAATGGAGGTATTTTAGGTAAAAAAATTGTAGTTGTCAGTTGTGATGACCAAGGTTCAGCTCAAGTGGCTGCAATTTGTGCTAGAAGATTAGTTGATGCAGGCGTTATGGCTGTAATCGGTTCATATACTTCTACCGCAACGCAAGCTGCTCAGGCAACTTACTATAGAAATAAAGTATTGCAAACAAGTGATGGAACTAGTGATGCATTAACAAAGCACAAATATTGGACATTTTTTAGAAACTCATTTCCAAATAGTGCTGAAGCTAGCTTTACAGCGAAATATCTTATAAAGCATAAACATTATAAAAAAATAGCAATCCTATCTGATTACTCAAGCTATGCAACAGGTCTAGCAGACGCAACAGCTAAATCAATCAAAGCATTAAATGGAAATATTATCTATAGAGGTAAAATCAAGTCTGGAACTCAAAACTTCACAGCAATTCTAACAAAGATAAAATCTATGCACCCTGATGTTATCTACTTTAGTGGATATTATAATGATGGTGGACTTTTGAGAGCTCAACAAATACAATTAGGTATAAAAGCTGCTTTTGTAGGTGGTGATTCAAATGATAATCCAGATTTTATGAAACTAGCTGGAAGCAGTGCAAAAGGAACTTATTTAATAAATGTTCCAACTCCAGATATTCTTCCATATGACATTGCCAAAAAATTCTTAAAAGATTATAAAGCAAAATATGGAATGATGCCGGCTTCTATCTGGACTCTGCTAAATGTAGATGGATTAAGAGCTATTTTACATGCAGCCAAAGAGACAAAAAGTGTTGACACTAAAACAATCTCTAACTATCTTCATAAGTTAAAAGATTTCCCCGGACTTACTGGACCAGTTACATTTAGAAGTGATGGTGAGAGAATCGGTGGAGGATATATGACTTATGAAGTTAGAGCAAATGGAAGCTACAAGATAGTATATAAATAAAATATAAAGAAGAAAACTATGGATATATTTCTACAGCAACTTGTCAACGGTTTGACGGTAGGAAGTTTATATGCACTGGTTGCTTTGGGTTACACGATGGTCTATGGGGTAATGAAGTTAATCAACTTTGCCCATGGGGACCTCGTGGCCCTCTCCGCCTTTGCCGGACTTACTATTTACACACAAATCTTTGGTGAAGGAAAAACCTCAATATTGTTAGTATTGAGTGTTTTTATTCTCACTGCAATAATAATTGCAATAGTCGGTGTTCTTCTTGAGCGCCTAGCATATAGGCCTTTAAGAATGGCACCGAGGCTTAGTGCGGTTGTATCAGCATTGGGAGCTAGCCTTGTTATAGAAAATTCTATAATGTTGATTTGGGGGCCGAATATGAAAATTTTTCCCTCAGATTTATTACCATCAACAATCTGGACTGTACACGGAGTTGTTTTTACCTTCACACAAGCTATGATTATGGGTGTTTCTGCGATATTAATGGTTGCTTTATATATCTTTATAAATAAAACCAAAATGGGAACAGCAATTCGTGCAACTGCGATAGACCAAGACGCTGCAAAACTTATGGGAATAAATGTAAACAGAGTCATTATGATTATATTTATTGTGGGCTCTGCTCTTGGAGCAGTAGCAGGCTTATTTATAGGTATAAATTATAGAGGCATAACATTTAGCATGGGTTGGATGTATGGTATGAATGCTTTTGTTGCTGCTATTATGGGAGGTATTGGAAATATACCAGGTGCTATGCTCGGTGGTGTATTTTTGGGTTTATTTAATGCCATGATTAGTGGATATATCTCAAGTGCATGGGCTGAGACATTTACCTTTGCCTTGTTAGTTGTTATATTAATATTTAGACCAACAGGAATATTGGGCGAAACAATGGCGGAGAAAGTATAATGAGACAATCATATATAATAGCCATAGTCTTTTTGGTAATCATGGGATTTCTTCCTTTGGCTTTGAACTCTGCCTGGTTAGCTGTTGGCACTACATTTTTAATATTCGCAGTTGTAGCATTTTCTCAAGATATCATATTGGGTAGAGCAGGTGCATTTCAGATGGGGCATGCTGTGTTTTTCGGGCTTGGAGCTTATACGACTGCTATACTAAATGTTCATTTTGGCATACCGATAATCTACACTTTTATCCCAGCCATATTAGTTGCTCTTGTTATAGCAATTATTTTAATGGCACCGATTATTCATCTAAAAGGTGATTATCTTCTAGTAGCAACTATCGGTTTTAATATCATATTTGTACAAGTTTTACAAAATAATATATTTGGCTTAACTGGCGGTCCAAATGGTGTTTTTGGTATAGATGTAGTTCGTATCTTTGGCGTAGAGTTTATGTCTCAAACAGCAGTTTATTATATGTGTTTTATCTTACTTACACTTACTCTTTTGATTATGAGAAATCTTGATGGCAGCAAATATGGCCGCGCTATGTTTTACATCAACAAAGACACAATAGCAGCAGAAAGTATGGGTATCAATGTGAGATATTACAAATTATATGCGTTTGCTTTGGGTTCAGGCATAGCAGGAGCTGCTGGAAGTATGTTTGCAGTGCAATACTCAGCAGTATCTCCAGACGCATTTAATGTTGTTCAATCTATCATGTTCTTTACAATCGTATTAGTAGGTGGGTCTGCTTCACTTCCAGGTGTACTCATAGGAACTTTTGTGATGTTTGTTCTTCCAGAAATTTTTCGGGAATTTCAAACAGCAAGATACTTGGTGTTTGGATTAGCAATGATTTTGACTATGATTTTACGACCTCGCGGTGTTTGGCCTGTTAAATTTGGAAATATTCCCAAATTCCTGAAAAAGGATGTTAAATGAGTGAATATTTACTAGAGATAAAAAATCTCTCAAAACTCTTTCGTGGACTTGTAGCTATAGATTCTCTCTCAATGAATGTAAAAGAAGGTCAAATTTATGGTATCATCGGACCAAATGGGGCAGGTAAAACTACGCTTTTTAATTGTATCACTGGTATATATGCTCCTGAAAAGGGCGATATTTTATTTGAAGGTAAAAGCATAAAAGGAATCGCTCCTTATAAAATAGCAGAACATGGAATTTTAAGAACATTTCAAACTATACGACTTTTTTCTGAAATGAGTGTTGCAGAAAATATTATGTCAGGACGACACACCAAATCAAATCAAAAATGGTATAACGGCATAATTCACACTCCTGCTATGAAAAGAGATGAAAATTTAAATTGGCATAAGGTTGGAGAGTTAATGGACTTCTTTAGCCTAAGCGAATATGCTACAACTCCAGCAGGTGATCTCTCTTATGGACTTCAAAGAAAGATAGAGATGGCAAGAGCATTAGCGGCTGAACCAAAACTACTTATCCTGGATGAGCCAGCGGCTGGATTAAATGAAAATGAAACCATCGAATTATCAAAAACTATCAGGGAAATAAGAGATCAAGGCATCACAATTCTAATGATTGAACACCACATGGAGATGGTTATGGATTTATGTGAATACATAACAGTTATAAACTTTGGTGCAAAAATTAGTGAAGGTGAGCCACTCTTTGTACAAGATGATCCAGTGGTTGTTGAGGCATACATCGGAATCGACGATGAGGAAGAGTCATGAATAAAGATGAAATTTTATTGGAAATAAAAGACTTACATGTAAGCTATGGGGCGATAAAAGCGATAAAGGGTATAAATATATATGTCAAGCGTGGTGAAGTTGTCACAATTCTTGGTGCAAATGGTGCAGGCAAAACTACTACTCTTCGCACAATCAGCGGATTGCTAAGGTCAAATTCCGGAAAAATAATTTTTGACAACAAAGATATTACAAAAACTCCGGCACACAAAATAGTAGAGCTTGGCATGAGTCACTCACCGGAGGGAAGAAGAGTATTTGGAACACTGAGTGTTGAAGAAAATCTTTTAATGGGAGCTTATGTTCTTAAAAAAGTCGATGTAAAAACATTAGACTGGATATATAAAATACTACCTCGTCTAAAAGAAAGAAGAAATCAACTTGCAGGAACTTTGAGTGGAGGGGAACAACAAATGTTGGCGATTGGTCGCTCTATCATGAGTAAACCAAAATTATTAATCTTGGATGAACCGAGTCTTGGATTGGCACCAGTTTTAGTAAAAGTGATTTTCAAAGCTATAAAAGAGATAAGTAAAACAGGAGTAACAGTTCTACTGGTTGAACAAAATGCAAAAGCAGCTTTAAAATTGGCAGATAGAGGATATGTACTGGAACTTGGGAAAATTTCTTATGAAGGAAGTAGTGAAGAATTACTAAATTCTGAGACGATTCAAGAAGCATATCTAGGCAAGAAAAAATAGAGAATTTAAAATTGAGGAAAAACAATGTTAGAAAATAAGGTTGTGATGAATCGCGCCATTAATTTGGCAGAAATTTGGCAGCGACGAGCAGATGAATTAGTAAGTAATTTTGATAAAAAATTTCATTTAAAAATGAATAAAATGCTTAGTCATCCACAAGACAAGGTTCTACTTATAGAACTTATGGATCAAAGTTTTAGAAGTAAAAACAATAAAAGAGTTGCAAATCAGATAGAATATATTTTCAACAAATATGGTATGGCAACATTTTTTACAACAAGTGAGAGATTTCTAGTATTTTTATTTTTAAATGTTGGAATTTACCTACCAGATATCTCTATTCCGCTTTTTATAAATAATATTCGCGAAGACACCAAAACAGTAGTAATAAAAGGC
>CAZYTB010000106.1:0-7742 GCA_964650375.1 uncultured Campylobacterales bacterium
ACTATTGAGCAATTTTTGTAGTCGCCCTCTATAATGTTTAGTAAGTTTCCTTTTTTAAACATATCACATATAATAATTGGTAAATTATTATCTTTTGCAAGAGCAATTGATGTGTCATCCATTACTTTTATATTATCATCCATGGCCATATCATAGGTTAATTGATCATATTTTTGTGCATCAAGAAATTTATTTGGATCTTTGTCGTAAACACCATCAACTTTCGTAGCTTTTATAATCATATCTGCATCTATTTCTATAGCTCTGAGTGTTGCTGCAGTATCAGTCGTAAAAAATGGATTTCCAGTACCTGCTGCAAATATAACAATCCTACCTTTTTCCAAATGTCTTTTAGCTCGCCTAACGATAAAGGTTTCACATATTGCTTCCATCTTGATAGCACTTTGTACTCTGACTTCCATGCCCACATGTTCTAATGCTTCTTGCATGGCAATACTATTGATGACAGTAGAGAGCATTCCCATATAATCTCCACTAGATCTTTTGATAATTCCATCTTTTGCGGCACTTACACCTCTAATGATATTTCCACCGCCTATAACAATGCCAACTTCTATACCATTTTCTATTAATATCTTTATCTCATTTGCGATAAATTTTAGAATTGTTGTATCAATTCCGAAACCATTTGCTCCAGCTAATGCTTCGCCAGAAAATTTTACCAATACTCTTCTTTTTTCTTTCATTTTACTGTCTCCTTTTTATTGGGCAAAGCCCAGTAAAAATTCTTCTCACTAAAGCTTTGGCTTTCGCCAAGAGTTATCTCGTCTGTTGCAATTTTGTTAAAAATTGGTGGCAGACTCCTCTCCTTCATGCTTTGCATAGAGTTTTTCATTTTACTGTCTCATTTAACTTGGGTAAAGCAAATAAATATTAAAACTTCGCTAAAAACTTGTTGCAATACTTTAAAACCTCTTAGTTTAGCAAAAAGTAACTAAAAAACTAATTTAGCCGAATCAGATCCAGTGGATTTATATGGTAATTTTTCTGAGTAACCTCAAAAGTTAAATCATCTGTAACTCTACCTATAACATAACCTTTTCTAATTTTTTTACCAACTTTTATCGTGGGAGCAATTTGGCTCAAATGTGCATATATCGTATAAATACCAAAACTATTTTCAACAATGACGACTCGTTCTAGAACAGCTGTGTCTTTTGCAAAAACAACTTTTCCATTTAAAATATTTTTTACTTTTGCATTATTTATTTTTGATTGTAAAATTACTGATTCGTTAAATATTTTCATATTATAAACAGGATCCACATAATTACCAAATTTGCGTTTTACGATAAAACTGTCAAGCGGGGCTATAGTTTTTTTACCTCTATATTTTTTTACTTTACTTGTTTGGTAAGACGATCCAATTTGTCTCACACTTAATTTATCCTGTTTTTTGGCTCTTTTATTTAATTTTTGTTTTTTTTGTGATTGTACATATTCTGATTTTTTTAATATTTTTAATTTTTCCAAAGTTTTTCTAATTGATTTTTTCTCTTTTTCCAACCTAACTAGTCTATTTTTGTATTTAATTTTTTCATTTCCCAATTTTTTTATTGCTAGTTCTCTTTGTTTTTTTAATGATACAAGCTTACCTTTAATGGCTAGTGAATTATTTATATATTTTTTTGCGTTTTGTATTTTTGTTTCGTAAGCAGATATATTTTTATTGATTTTTTTATAGTTTTTTGCAAGAGTCGAAAATTCTTTTTTTAAAATAACATCCATTTTATCCATTATTTCATCAATAAATATAGAGTCTTTTGTCTCAATATAATTTTTGTCACTAATTAAAAAATATGAGAAATCTTTTGCAATAATATTTATAATCTTTTTTTCTAATTTCTTTTTCTGCATAGAAAGCTCTTTATTGTTAGCCAGTAAATCATTTAGAGTTTTATATTTAATTTTAATATTATTTTCATTTTTAGCTATATTATTGTCTAAATTATCAATTTTTTTCTTCAATATATCCAAATTTTTTATCTGTGAAATAATTTCAGTTGCCAGGTCTTGAAGTTTTCGATTAATTCTTTTCTCTAACCTGGCTTTGCTATTTAGATAATTAGATTGCTGTTTGATTTTTCTATCAGTATTGGCTTCCGATTGGAAAATCAAAATGAACGAAAAAACAAAAACAAAAAATAATTTCATAATTATTTATTGCTCATTTTTCTAGATACTAAAGTCACTATTAATAAAGAAAATGCTAACGATATCAAGAAAAGAATGCCACCGTCTTTTATAATATCAAAATAAGGAAGCGTCACATCTAGGTCACCCAATTGGCTCTTAATCTCTGAATTCTTTTGTAAAAAAATAAAAAACAGTAGTACAAGAGATGAACTAATAAGAGAATCTATAAAAACTAATTTGTACAAAAAAGTACTTTTCATCCAAAAAGAAGCTCCAAAATATCCCATTATCTGTATTTTTTCTTCGTGTTCCAATATCCAAATTCTTATTTGCTTAAATAATAGCAAGACAGAAATAATAATAATAATACCTGAGAAAATATAAGTAATAATCTGCAATATTTGAAAAATTTGAAAAATATTTTCATAAGTTTTTGTAAAAATTTCTACTTTGGATATTGATTTTAATGACAACAAAGTATCTTTGATCTCATTTAATCTCATTTTCTCAGGCAGGATATTTAATTTCACAGAATAAAAATAAGGGAGTGCCACTTGCAACAAAGATAGGTTTTTTGATGACATGTCATTTTTCAATCTATCTAAAATCTTTTTAGGACTTATTAAACTCAATGAATCTATTTCTTTGACTTTATTTTTCAAATCATTTAATTCTAATTTTTTGTTTGAAACTAACACTATAGAATAATTTGAAACTAATTTTTGATTTTGATTTTCTATTATTTTATGCATCACAATACTAAATTGCACGCTAAACAGCAAAACAAATAAAGACAATATCACGGATAAATGGTTTTTAAGAGACCTCATATAATGTACCCTTATCTAAAAAAAAGTGTTTATAGTCAATTCCTATAGTTGCTGGTATATGATGGGTTACCACCAAAACGGTAGTGCCTAGATGTTCCCTTGCATTTTTTAACAAATTCCATATAACTTCACTTGAATAATCATCTAAGTTTCCAGTTGGTTCATCCGCTAAAATTAAAACTGGGTTATGCGATAATGCTCTGGCAATTGCTACCCTTTGCTGCTCACCACCACTTAATTCTAATGGGTATTTTCCTGTTTTATGGGTTAGTTTTACATGTCGTAAAAGCTTTGCTGCTTGGGCTTCACATACTGATTTTGAGTATCCTCCAATCATAAGTGGAAGCATTATATTTTTTTCAATAGTCCAACTATTTATCAATTTATAATCTTGAAATATTATTCCCAAATATCTTCTAAGCAAATTTAATTCTGAACTGTTAAGTTTTTTTATACTTACTCCACAAATATCCAGATCTCCTTTTTTAGGAAGAATTTCTCCATAAAGAGACTTTATAAGTGTGGATTTACCACTACCACTTTTGCCAGTGATAAAAACAAAATCATGAGAATTTATCTTCAAATTTGTATTTGTAATAATCGGCTCGGCTCTATCATAACCCAAGCTTAAATTATGAGCACTTATCACATGTTTCATTTAACTGTCTCCTTTAACTTGAGCAAAGCCCGAGTTAAATTCATCTCACTGAAGCTTTGCCTTTGGCAAGAATATTTCATTTAACTGTCTCCTTTAACTTGGAGCAATTTGTATTATTTTCCAATTTCATTTAACCAATCTTCCATAAGCTTGTGTGCTTTTATATTTGCATTTGAAGCCAAGATATTATCTGGAAAATAACTAACAATATTATTCAAAAATAATACAAAAACTCTTTCATTTTTACTGCTTGAACCAAAAGAGATTTTAATTATTCCTTCACTTTTATTGATACTAAATATTTCCTCTACATGTAGAAAAGAATCTTCATTTATTTTTGTTATTTTTGAAAAATTTTCTTTGATTTTTTCAAAAGAATAAAAAGAGTTAAAAGAAATTTTGCCTATTTTCTCTTTTTCCAGCGAATGCTCCATGTTTATCAAAGATATATCGTAAATATCTTTTTGTTGCCTCACCCATCTGTCTTCATATTTGCTACTAATTTCTAAATTTTGATTTTTCTTCACATGCAGGTCAGATTTACTCAACCCTAAAAATTCACCTAAAGCATATTTAAAATATTTATCGCTATCAGATCTTAGCTCAAGTTTTCCATCTTTACTCAAGACTCTTACGGATTCATTTATAAAATCTTTTGATATGACTCTTCTGTGAGGTTTCTTATCCCAAGGAACAGGAAAATGCACAAATATTCTTCCCACGCTATTTGAATTTAAAAATTCTAAAAAAATTCTTGCATCATAATCCAAGAGGTAAATATTATCCATATTTTGCAATTCACACTGTTTTGCAACTTGTTCGATTGATGGTTTATGAATCTCTAACCCGATAAACTGGATATTTTTATTTTTGTTTGCTTGATGCAACAGATGTCTTCCACTTCCAAAGCCAATCTCAACCCATATCTCTTTATCACTCTTAAAATCTTTTGAGAAAAATTCTATGTCTTTTAACGCCTCATATTTTTTTTTGTTCTTTAATTTTTGTGGTTCTATATTTGAAAATGAAACTTCGCACCCACACAAGTCTCTAAAATCTCTTAAAGCTTGTTGTAAAAATACAACTTGCGAAGGTCCGGAAATCTTGTCTCCCTTGACTAGATAATCAACATTTTTGTTTCTAATTTGAAGAAAAAATTCTTCATTTTTCTGTGAAACTTTTACTAAAAATTCATCTCTTTGTGAATCTGTACTATACTCAAATTCACTATCGCCAAATTTTACAGGAAAATTTGGCATAGTAATATTTTTAGTTTTAAAATTTGGCATATTTTTTGTTAATCTTTAGGTATTGTTACTAAAACAGGTTCAGACGGTTCAGATTCCAAGCCATACTTATCCAAAGTTACAACACTATATTTATACTCAACACCAGGTATAACATCTCGATCTTGATAACTAAAAGATGAAAGTCCTGTTATATTTTGTTTTTTTGAGTTAAATTCTTTTATAATATTATATGAAACGGCTCTATCATCATTGTTTGTCCAAGTAAGCATTATACTCTTGCCGTCTTGATTTACAGAAGTAATCGATACTTTTTCAGGAACAGCTAAAGTAGAACCGGCTATTGGCGAACTTTGTCTTGGAGATTCTAATCCATCAGTATCTACTTCTGTTACTTTATAATAATAAGTTTTCCCATTATCATTAACTAAATCTTCAAATCTTGCATTTTTGGTTTTTGCATAATAACTGTAAAACAATATAGGATTTATGGTTCTATAAACTTTATAATAAGAAAAATCAGGTATCGTTGAAGCATTCCAACTCAAAATAATTTTTTTTGGTTCATTTTGTGTTGCTCTAACATTCTCTACCATAGGCGGCAAAGGTTTTGTATGGGCTTCAACAATTTGACTAGGATCTGAGACTAAACCACTACAAGTTTTTACTCTAATTCTGTATCTATATAGATAATTATCTTTTAAGTTAGCATCAATATATTCTGCACTCAATCTTCCTTTTACATCTGCTATCTTTCTCCAGTCAGTTGAACTTAAATCATTTCTTTCAATGATATAAGAAGAAACACTTGGATATTCTTCTGGCCTCCATATGATTTTAACACGATTAGGGAGTCCTACTATTGCTTTTATAAATGCAACTGATGGAATCATTCTTGTTGTGCTAACCGTAATCATTTCACTAGGAACTGATTCTCTTTTTTGGGCTGAAAAAGTTGAAAATCTATAATAATATTGAGTTTGTGGAAGCAACTTTGTATCAACAAAATGTGAGCTGTATCTATCTTTGATAGTTGCCACCCTTTGCAATTTATTTGATTGAACTTTTGGGTTTGATCTATAAACATAATATCCCATAACTCTCTCGTCATAATTCGGTTTCCATTCAAAGCCAACTTCCGTCATATTTGAGAGTGTTTTTATATTTGCAACTGTTGGCAAACTTGAATCTATCAAGGGCTTCGTTGGAGTTTGTGGTGTTATTTGACAACCACTAAAAAAAAGAATTGAAACTGTTGACAATGTTATCAGACTTAATATTTTCATCTACTATATCCTTATTAAAATTTTTACATAAAATATCTTCAAAATCTTGGAACATTGGTGCTCTGACTTGCATCATCTCACCAGTTATTGGATGTTTTAGATATAGTATGTATGCATGTAGCATGACTCTAGATATTTTACCTTTTTGGCTCTTAAAACCATATAAACTATCACCTATTATATGACGAGACAGAGAATTTAAGTGAGCTCTTATCTGATGAGTTCTGCCAGTATAAAGTTTTACTGCTATCAGCTCAAGTTTTTCGTCATTTGACAAAGATAATTTCAAAAAAGAACTTTTTGCAAACTTACCATCTTCAACTACTGACATCATCAGCCTATTTTTAGAACTTCTTCCTATTGGTTTATCTACTACAATATTATCTTTTAAAGGCAGGTCTATTATGGACAAATAGTATCTGCCCATACTTTTATCTTCTAATTGTTTCGATAAGTTTATATGAGCTTCATTATTTTTAGCAATCACTAATGCACCGCTTGATTCTTTATCGATTCTATGGACAATACCATGTCTCTCTTCTCCACTTATAGTAGATAGAGAAATACCTTTTTTCTTTAACCAATCTACAAGCGTGGCTTCTTTTACGCTAGGTGCTCCATGTACTGTCAAAAATGGTGGCTTGTTAACAATAAGTAAATCTTCATCTTCATACAATATATCAACATCAAAATCTACTTCATATTCACCTTTTTGTTCATCCATTTCTTTAAATTCATAATCTACGATATCGTCAATTTGTAATTTATGGCTAGATTTAAATATCTCTTTTCCATTGACTCTTATGCCGATGCTTTTTATAAATTTTTCTATTTGTGAACGAGAGAGAGCCAGCTCTTGGCTCATTACAACATCTGCTCTACCATTATCTTTACATGTAAAGGTCATTTTTCCTCTTTTTTGGTATAATGTTTTATAAACATTATCTTATTTTTTAGGGTCTAAATTGCTACAAATTGACAGAAGAATACTCACCCACTTTGATTTTTTGCTACCTTTATTAATCCTGCCCATTATTATTATGTCTTACTATCTCATCTCAGAAGTAAGTAATACACTCGCTGACAAACAACTTGTGTATTTTAGCATAGGATTGGCTGCTTTTTTATTTTTCTTCTTAATTCCTATCAAAAAATTTGAATGGCTCATACCATTTTTCTACTGGGTTACGATACTTTTACTTATAAGTGTTGATTTTTTTGGCATTTCCAGACTAGGGGCAAAAAGATGGCTTGATATTCCATTTGTTCACTTCACATTGCAACCGTCTGAGATATTTAAACCCATGTTTATACTCATGTTAGCATATATTATAAAACAAAATCCCCCTGACGCTGATGGATATAGTTGGAAAAGTTTCTCCAAACTTAGTTTTTATATATTATTGCCTTTTATACTCATTGCAAAAGAGCCAGACCTAGGCACTGCATTAGTTTTACTTTTAGTGGGTTATGGCACTCTATTTATAATAGGAGTTAATAAAAAAATATGGATAACATTGGTTATCATAATAGGCATAAGCACACCTTTTTTATATAATTCCTT
>CAZYTB010000107.1:0-7505 GCA_964650375.1 uncultured Campylobacterales bacterium
TAATTGATAATAATTATCTCTTATTAATGTGTCCGGTTCCATTAGACCAGAACAGATGAGTTGTGTTCGTAGGAAATGAGGGGTAGATGCGTCGCTCGTTTTGCGTAAGTGAGTGCGAGCGCGGGATTTGGCATCAACTTTCGTGCCCCCATTTTTCTTCCGTCTAAAAACTATGGCATTCAAAAAAGATTAGCACTCTTCTTTACAGAGTGCTAATCAAGGAGTATGTTTTAAACGACAACCACTAGATATAGATATATAGCGGTCATTAACCACTATATATTGATATTTAGCACTAATATTTTGTGGAATACTGATTTCAAAGACAGGCCAAAACATGAAAAATATTCAATCTATAGATAAATCTGTAAATATTGACCTACCTAAAGGTATTCAAAAAAATATCTCGCTTCCAGATGTCGCTCTTGGTGAGCTGTGGGATTCAATTATTCTTGATGAAAAAATAAAAGACCAGTTAATTTCTCAAGCAGTGTTGAATTTTACCATTCGGCAAAAGGTTAATCGAAACGTTCTTCCTCTTCATGGGGTTATCCTCTTAGTGGGGCCACCTGGTACTGGCAAAACATCGCTGGCAAAAGGTTTAGCCGACCGAACAGCAAAAGTTTTTAATAAAACAAAATTCAGGCTGCTGGAAGTCGAACCACATTCCCTAACTAGTTCTGCAATGGGGAAAACTCAACGAGCAGTATCTGATTTGTTTGCACAATCACTTGCCGAGGCAGCTTCCTTAGGGCCAACCATAGTGTTGCTGGATGAGGTTGAAACACTTGCTGCTGACCGAGCAAAACTTAGCCTCGAAGCTAATCCAATTGATGTCCATCGCGCCACGGATGCTGTTCTTGTGCAATTAGATGCACTAGCTGAGAAATTTCCTAATTTATTGTTTGTAGCCACAAGTAACTTCCCACAGGCAATTGACACTGCATTCACCTCACGATGCGACCTTGTAATGGATATACCTCTCCCTGATAAACAAGCCTGTGATCAAATTCTAAGAGACTGCTTAACGGGACTAGGCAAAACTTTCAAGGAAATTCATAAGCTATTAACTGATCCAAGCTTTGAAAAATGTGTAGATGCATGTGTTGGGCTGGATGGTCGATCGATTCGTAAGATGGTTGCGAATAGTCTAGCTCTACGGCGAGAAACGGCAATAGATCCGAATTTGCTCACTATGGTTGATTTAATTCAAGCTGCCAAGGATGCCAAGAAAATCAGAATTCCGAAGCAGGGAGGTTGATATGGGTACAGTTATTAGGCGTACATTTAGAAGTTCACCATATCGCAATGCACAGCTAACATGGGCTGCAATAGTTGATCTCTTAACACAATCAACGCAGTCAGATGCCGAAAAAGAGTTGGAAGCAGTTGCTGGAATTGCTGCAAGTTGTATAGCAGACCAGTCACCTATAAGTGCACCAATTATTGTAACTTGCGATGGTCCACGAACGAGAATCTATTGCATCTACAATGATGATGCAATAGATGGGGCTGATGCTAATGAGAATACACTTGGCTTTGATCCACTTAACGGTGAATGGGCCGTTTCATTACCCTGTGAAAATGATGATCTACAGTGGGTACAATCTGCACTGAAAATTCATAGTATTAGGGTCACTGCCCGCGATCTTAATTCTAGAATATCAGAAGAAAATAATAAGCGGGTCAGCGAAGCAGCGCTGACTCTAGACGAGAGAGGTTTCCTTGACTTATGAGTGTAGCCGTTTATTCTTATACACATTCAGTTACATATGTAACTGATAATATACTCAAAAGCCTAAAAGATATTATTCGATTGAGTGGTCTTGACCTATCCAATTTTATTGGTGAATGGGCATGCAATCAACGCGCAATTAGTACGTGGCTTGAATCTGAACATTTAGAAAGAATTGTTCTTGAAATCTTTAACCCTTCTACAGATAAATTAATTTTTCGATGGGATATTGATATTAATTATAGCTGGTCAGTTGGGGATGGCTCTTTTTGGACAGATACGGATCAATTGCGATATAACATTCTGAAAGCTGGCGTTGTGCCTAGTCAAGCAAATTATCAAATGATTTGCAGTAATAAAAAAGGACGGCCAGAAGTTGATGGGTGGGAAGAAACTCAATATCGTCCAACCGATGGAATGACAAAACAAAGTCTCGGGTCAACTATAGAGCATAGTGGCTTGGGAGCGGATGCTGGATACTGGAGAAAGAATTAATGCTGACTATAGACGAAGCATTTCGTAAGTTTAAAAGTCGCTTGGAACTTAACGATAAGGAACAAAAAAATGCAACGAAGCGTCACACAGAAGTACGAGATTATCTTGCAACAAAATTTGGTATCAAACGAGATTTTTTAACTGGCTCGTATGCTCGTCATACAAAAACGAAGCCCCTTAAGGATATTGATATATTTTTTGTCTTAGATGAAACTGAAAACCACTATCGTAAAAAATCACCATCTATTGTTATCGATGATTTTTATTCAGCCTTAGCTGAAGAATATGGAGAGGATGCGGTTCGGAAGCAAGGTCGATCAGTTGGCCTCGATTTTGGTGTAGTAATCGATGCGGATGATAATACCGACTATCGCGTAGTTAGCGTGGATGCTGTTCCTGCATTTTCAAAGCAAAATGACTATGAAATTCCCGATGTTGATGCTGGAATATGGATAAAAACCAATCCAGAAACCCATGCGAAAAAGGCAGTTGCAGCTCATCAATCATTTTCCAACGAGTGGAAAGGTCTGGTTCGAATGGTTAAATACTGGAACAACAATCCAAGACATGGTGAAAAACCGATTAAACCATCATTTTTGATAGAAGTAATGGCGCTAGAGTGTTTATACGGCGGTTGGCAGGGTCAGTTTGACCGCGAGATACAGACATTTTTTGCCACCTTAGCAGACAGAATATTTAACAATTGGCCTGATCCTGCGGGACTTGGACCCGCCGTAAGTGATGGTATGGATAATGAGCGTAAGCAACGTGCAAAGAAATTACTCCAAGAGGCAAACCGGCAGGTGGGAGTTGCGATCAACCATGTTCGACAAGGAAGAAATGGCGAAGCATTACGTGCTTGGCGAGAACTGTTTGGCCCAAAATTTCCATTGAGCTAATTCCATAGTTGTATTCAATCCACAGTTCAAAACTCATAATTTTTATGTAAACCATAATATTTCATACGTTCAAAGTTAAAGGAGTACGAATGGCGAATGCAATTGTACCTCGACGTAATGGGGATATATTTCAGGCAAGACTCTTTTGGATGAAGGCACTTTGCTTACTCGATCAGAAAAGCCCAGTTATCAAGGTAGGATTTGAGATTGGCCCTAAAGCATTTGATGATATTTGGGTTGAATACGATCAAAAACATGCACCTCTCGACCAGAATGGGAACTCACTTCTGCGTGAGCACATTCAATGTAAATGGCATGTATCACAAGGACACTATAGTTACTCTGATCTGATTAATCCTGATTTTATCAATGCAAGTTCACGATCTTTACTTCAGCGCGCTCGTGAAGCTCAAAAAAAATATGCGCCGGATTGTACGGGTATACGATTTAAGCTTGTTACAAACTGGCTTTTAGATCCAAAAGATCCTCTAAAGAAAATGATTCATCAACGTGATGGTACAATCCGACTCGACAGACTTTTTCGCACAAAGACTGATAACAGTGCAGCTGGAAAGATCCGAAAAGAATGGCGTGACCATCTGTCAATTGATAATACAGAACTTATACACTTTGCACGCACATTGGCTTTTTCACCAGCCACAGATCTACTGGACGATTTACGCGATATTCTGGATGTAAGACTTGCACATGTTGGACTTCGACGAATACCGCTAAATGAAAGTACTTTCCATTATGATGACCTAACATTTCAGTGGCTCGGACAGGGCAGGCTTGAATTTGATTCTCAAACATTCCGTGAAGTTTGTAAGAGCGAAGGTCTTTTCGATGAAGAAAGGAGTGAAAGAATTATTTTTGGTGTTAAGTCTTTTGAACATGCGTTTGACCGACTTGAAGACCGTTGTGAGAAGACACTCAATCTAATCCAGTACTTTAACGAGCGTTCAATTCGTCAGCAAGATGATTGGACAAATGTGCTATACCTACAGTTGAAGGACTTTCTCCTAGAAGCGGCAAAAAGCCATGATTATTTACGGTTGATAGTGGATGCACACATTACACTAGCATTTGCAGCAGGGACTATTCTAAATATTAAGTCGGGACGAGAAATAGAACTGGAACAAAGAACGATTAGTCGATCTATCTGGCATCCAAATGATAGTGAAGAGGACACGAACTGGCCTATATGGGATTTTGATACTCGATCACTTGATAGTGATTCAAATGAAATGGCTGTCGCAGTTGGATTAACTCATGATATTCAATTGGCCGTCTTAAACTACATTGAGGAAAAATTACCCGGTGTCAGTCGATTATTGGTAGCCACACCTACAAGCGGTGTCGGGGTGAAGAGTGTAGTCAATGGTAAGCACGCATTTCAACTGGCTGAGAAACTTTCCCATCATATTAATGATAAAAAAATTGGCGGTGTTCTTCATCTTTTTATATCTGGGCCTAATGCTTTTTCCTTCTTTCTTGGCCAAAGACAACCCAGTCTCGGGAAAGTTATATTATATGAATATGATTTTGAAAATCAGAATGGTAGCTCATATACACCATCT
Source organism: uncultured Campylobacterales bacterium (assembly GCA_964650375.1). Lineage (GTDB taxonomy): Bacteria > Campylobacterota > Campylobacteria > Campylobacterales > Sulfurospirillaceae > JAADIZ01. The sequence continues at coordinate 4,710 of CAZYTB010000107.1, forward strand.
TTGTCGTTACCTGTATAGAATAATCATAACTCTAATTCTGTTCAGAATTACATCCATCATAACCAATGATGGTCGTATTCGATAGATTACTCTTAATAGCAAAATCCTCAAAAAGGAATGCCTTAACTATTACAACCTAGTAAGTGGTCTGGGTTGAGGAACGAAATTCGGGTTTCACAAACCACGTTCAATCCAGGCTACATTGAGTGTCAGTTCCTGGCCGTTACACAATCGACTTACCCATAAAAACTCTCGAGCTTAGAAGCTGTCGTTGTTTTTAACAGTAGTCTGAAGCTTTCCCAGAGCGGACCTTTGTTTAAAGAATACCAAGATGAAAAAATCTCATTCTTAAATCAACTTAACAAATTAGTCAGTTTGCGTAACATTATTCCTTTCTGTGTTTTACATAATACTATGGGGTAATATAGGCGAATTTAAACTCAAGGAAAGATTTTCCAAAGATGCGAAAGTTTACAAATAAAACCAGTGGGTTTGAATATCAAAAACGAATTGATCGGGCGTTATCCTTTATTCGGGAAAATCTTGATAGGCCTATTTCCTTGAGTGAAGTAGCGAATGCTGCATGTTTTAGTGAGTTTCATTTTCACCGTATTTTTTCCTCGTTCATGCATGAAACAGTAGGGGAGTATATTACACGGAAGAAATTGGAACATGCAGCGATGAGACTCGTCTATTCACCCTCCACCAGTGTATCGATTATTGCAGATGAGTATGGTTACGCATCCGTTTCGAGTTTTTCTAAATCGTTTAATCAATGGTTCGGTTGTCGCCCGACTGATATTCAACAAATCAAGCAGCGTTTGGATTCAGGTGGTGGAAAACTGCAAACTAAATACGAAAAATCGATTGAGGCTAATGAGTTATTTGTGCTTGCGGGTGAAGAAGATCGATTTTCTCTGTTGGATGAACACGTCAATATTAAATCGTCGATAGACGGGTTTGCCGCTGAATTGAACATTTAAGCACTCCTCTGAAGGTGGGAGGAGTCAATAAGTATAGAAAACGTAATGAATCCTGAGTCAGCAGGCTACGATTACTGAAAATCCAGTGTCCGCTAACTAATGGTCGTCCACTCTCAGGGCATGATTGGCAGTTTTTCTCCGATAGCAACACAATTAAGCGCAATCACTAATGTGTCACGATAACAGTTTCTATATTAACTACTTGAATTACCGAATACTTTCAGCTAATCTTATACCGGTTATATTAATCACATTTATCATTAATTTTTCTGTATTATCAATAGCTTATATATTTATATGAATTATCAAGATAGAATTACAATGAACTCTGGTAAGCGAGGTGGCAAGCCTTGTATTCGAGCGATGAGGATCACGGTTTATGACATACTTAGTATGTTAGCAAACGGTATGAGCAACGAAGATATATTAACCGATTTTCCTGAACTTGAAATACAAGACATCCAAGCATGTTTAGCATTTGCTGCAGATCGTGAACACAAAGTCAGCGGACTTCGCGTCGCTTGAGATTATTACTTGACCAAAATCTCTCCCGCCGTTTAGTCAGTCCTCTTCAATCATATTTTCCTGAAACTACGCAAGTAGCTTTGCTCGGATTCGAAAAAGCAACAGATGAAGAAATCTGGAATTATGCAAAGGAAAATGAATTTGTGATTGTTACTAAGGATTCAGACTTCGAAGAACTATGCCTTCTTAAGGGCGCGCCACCAAAAGTTATCTGGATTAAAATAGGTAATACTAAAAACGAAGTTATTTTGAATTTATTAACTCAAAATAGACAAGAAATTGAAAAATTAATTTCACAAGATGAGACTAGTTGTCTAGAACTTTTTGATTAAACGGATACGTAATTTTTTGTAAATATTGCCTATGCTGAACGACTACTCCTGGCCGTTACGTGACCGACCTACCCATAAATATTCTCAAGATTAGAAGCTATCGTTGTTTGTTAACAGTAGTCTGTAGCATTCCAAAAACTGACCTTTGTTTAAAGAATATCAAGATAAAATATCATTCTCTGAAATTGACCTAAACGATTAGTGAAATTTCGTAACATTATTGCTTGGAGTGTCTTCCATAATATTATGGGGTAATATGTGCGAATTTAAACCCAAAGAAAGAATCGCCAAAGATGCATTACCTTGGGAGTTTTAAATAAGGACGTTTCAAGATTACATAATGGTGAGCAACAAACCTTAAAAGACTTCTTTTACATTGAGCCACAGTTTAATCAAAGATTTCGAATGAATTCTGGTTTTTACTCTGAGCTTGGGGTCGCGATATTAACCGGTAATCTTGATTATCAAAGCGCTAAAACGAACTCGTCATCTTATCGTAGTGGAATGTTTTTTGGGATTCAACCCAAGGCAAAATTAGTATTTCGTTTATACAAAAAACTCTCGTTAATTGTTGATTTGAATTACATATTGACCTCCAATAATATAGATGAGGGTAGCTTAAATATTGGCCCATCCCTTGGTATTGGCTCACGATATAATCTGAATTTCTAGTGGAGCTTGGCTATCAAGTTTATCGCCTGAATATTGAAGAGCCTAACGTGGTTTTAAGCGGTTTGTAATTCGAGTGAAATTGATTTTCTAAAGGTTCTGGTAGATGCGCTTAGGCTTATTTACCCTACATAAAAACGAATACTGTGGTTGTTTTGAAGTGTGGTCTTAGATAAATATTATGTAGGGTAATGGGATGGACTCCTAACTATTAACTGAATTTGACTAACCCTCATCTTTCAGTTTGGCTCATTTGAAGCCGTTTTGTTAGTGAGTCCATCCCATTA
>CAZYTB010000108.1:0-7471 GCA_964650375.1 uncultured Campylobacterales bacterium
TTTGTAATTGTCTATTTCAAAATCCCAGAAAAATTCAATCCATTCTGTAGCCTCTATGGCTGTAAAATCTGGCCTAAGCAGAGCTTTTTCTTTATAAAAAACTGATGCAACTTTTATCTCAATATCTGGATATTTTTGAGCGATAACCTTTTTTACTTCTATCATAGTTTCACCACTATCTATAATATCATCTACTATAACCACTTTTTTTGCTTTAGATAAATCTGGTATATTAAAGATATCTATAGTGTCAAGCTTTCTAGTCTCTTCATAATGTATAGAATTTATAGAATATAAATTTCTCATCTCCAATGCTTCGGCCAAAAAATGTCCTAAAGTCATACCGCCTCTTGCGATTGCCAAAATCACATCTGGCTTGTATGGTTTTATCTCATGAGCAAGCAAATTAACATCAGCTTTAAACTCTTCATAACTGTAAAATTTCAAACTCTCTCCTAATGAACAATAAACACTACAAGACTGATAAGTCCTAGAAAAATTATACCTATATTGATATCATCAAATTCTTTTCTTATAACCTTAATAAAAAGGTAAGCTAAAAAACCAAATGCCAAACCATTTGTAATCGAATAAGTAAGCGGCATCATGACAACAATCAAAAATGTTGAAATAGATATCGCTGGGTCTTTGAAATTTATGTGAGATAACTCACTAAACATCAAAACACCGACCATCACTAGCACTGGATAGATAGCATTTTCAGGAATCGCTTGAAAAAGTGGCATCATAAATAGTGTCAAAATAAAAAATAATCCAGTCGCGACTGCAGTCAGTCCTGTCCTTCCTCCTTCTTCAACACCACTCGCACTTTCTATAAAACTCGTAGTTGTTGAAACACCTAAAAGTGCCCCGCCAACTGTTGCAGCTGCATCAACTTCAAGTGTTTTTTGCAATTCTTTACTATCATCTTTAAAAAGACCCGCACGAAAGCCTACTCCCGCTAAAGTACCTAAAGAATCGAACATATCTGTTATCAAAAATGTAATGATTACTGGCAGTAAGGATAGTTTTAAAGCAGACATAATATCTAAATGCATAGCAATTGGAGACAAAGAAGCGGGGAGAGAGAAAAATTCTGTTGGATATGGGAAAAGCCCAATAACCCATGCCACAATAGAAGTTATCAAAATCGCCAATATAAAAGCTCCTTTTACTCTCCAAGCAAAAAAAGCAAAAACTAAAATAAGACCTAAAACACCTAAGAGAAGATTTGAATCTCTAAAATTACCAAGTCCCACCAAAACTGCTGGATTAGCAACTACTATACCCATTTGTTTTAACCCTATAAATGCTATAAAAGCGCCGATACCGGCACTAATGGCACGGCGAAGGTCGTAAGGCACACTTTGCATAACCCAAATTCTAAATTTAGTTAAAGAGAGTACCAAAAATAAAATACCTGAAATAAACACTACACCCAAAGCAGTTTGCCAAGGAATCTTCATACCCAAAACCAAGCCAAATGTAAAATAAGCATTAAGTCCCATGCCAACGCTCATGGCAATCGGTGTGTTAGCCCAAAAACCATTTAGTATGGTTGAAAAGATTGTAATCAAAGCAGTTGCTGTGATAAGAGCCCCCATAGGCATACCAGTTTTGCTCATAATAATAGCATTAACTGGAACAATATACATCATCGTCAAAAATGTAGTAAAACCAGCTCTAAACTCTGTTTTTACATTAGTTCCATTTTCTTCAAGTTTAAAAAAACCCAAAATCGTCTCCTTTTTATTTTATTATCATCTTTATAAAGAAATAATTCCTTATAAATTCACGCACTACTAAAGCTTCGGCTTTCGTCGAGAATTATCTTTCGTTATTATGCTATATTATATATAAATACTTACAAATATGTTTCAATTTCATTATATAAGCTATCTCTTTGCACTGGCATGTAACCACTTGTTTTTATCAGCTCTAAAAATGTATCTAACTGCATACCGCCTGCGCTTCTTGCACCTGCTGCTGATTGTATTGACTCTTTTTCTATAGTCCCATCCAAATCATCTGCTCCAAATTCTTGTGCGATTAATGCTAAATTTATAGTTGAAGTCGCCCAATAAGCTTTAATATGAGGGATATTATCTAGCATTAACCTACTTATAGCATAGGTTTTAAGTATCTCAATCGAACTCATAAAATCCTCTACATGTAAGTAGTTATTATCTCTTTGATAAACAAGTGGGATAAAAGCATTGAAGCCGCCTGTTTTATCTTGTTGGCCTCTCAAGCGGAGCATATGGTCTATCCTGTTTGCTCTACTTTCTACATGTCCAAAAAGCATAGTAGCATTTGATTTTTTACCTTTTTTATGCCAGATATCGTGAATTTCCATCCATTGAAGTGAACTTACTTTGCCTTTGCAAATATACTCTCTTACTTTTTCATCAAATATCTCAGCTCCACCACCAGGCATAGAATCAACTCCAGATTCAATCATTTTGTCTATGATTTGCTCATAAGAAAGATTATAAGCAGTTGAGAGAAAATTTATTTCAGCCGCAGTCAAAGCCTTTACATGCAGATGAGGAAATTTTTCTTTTATCTTTGAAAACATTCCCATATACCAATCAAATCCAGCGTTTGGATTGTGTGCTGAAACTATATGAACTTCTGTGATATGATGGGTATTTGATTCATCTAAAACTTTTAGAATATCATCATGACTCATAGTATATGGATTTGGATTTTTTCTATTTGCACTGAAAGCACAAAATTTGCAGATATCTTTACAGATGTTCGTGGGATTTATATGTCTGTTAATATTAAAAAAGGCCTTATTTTGATACAAGGCCTTTCTTTTTTCGTTTGCATATTTACCTAAAGTAAAAAGGTCGAGCTCATAAAGCGCTACACCATCTTCGTAGTTTAGTCGCTCTTTGCTTTCTAATTTTTCTAATATATTCATATATTGCTTTCATGGGTAAAATTTAAAGATATATTTTACCCAATAGAATATTATATATTGATAAAAAATTATAGGTAATCTTCTGGTGGATAATTTGCTTCCACAAAATCTATATCTTTATCGCCTCTTCCGCTTAAGTTTACTAAAATTGACTCATATTTTTTCTCTTTTGCTAATTTCATAGCATATGCAACTGCATGGGCACTCTCAAGTGCTGGGATTATACCTTCATATTTACACAAATCATAAAAAGCTCGTATTGCTTCATTGTCATCAATCGCAACTGCATTTGTTCTGTTTTCTCTATTTAAATACGCTTGTTCTGGTCCAACTGAAGGATAGTCCAATCCGCTGGCTATTGAATATACAGAGGCTGGGGTACCATCTTCGTTTTGTAACATTATAGAGTTAAAACCATGTAAAATTCCCTCTTTCCCATAAGTGAGGCTTGCTGCATGTTCCCCTAATTTTGTGCCCTTCCCAAGTGGTTCAACCGCATACATCTCACATGGATCTTCTATAAAAGCTGAAAAAAGTCCCATAGCATTACTTCCGCCACCAACGCAGGCAACTAGATTATCTGGTAAATTTCCTGTCATATTAAAAAATTGCTCTTTTGCTTCAATGCCCACAATACTTTGAAAATCTCTCACCATCTTAGGAAAAGGGTGTGGTCCTACGACTGAACCTATACCATAAAAAGAAGTTATCGGATCTTTCATATAAGCTTCAAAAGCTGAATCTACTGCTTCTTTTAAAGTTTTTGCACCAAAACTAACTGGAACTACTTTTGCTCCTAGCATCTTCATCCTAATCACATTTGGATGTTCTTTTACTATATCTACTTCACCCATGTGAATCTCACATTCTAATCCAAAATAAGCGGCCGCAGTAGCTAGTGCAACACCGTGTTGTCCGGCTCCAGTTTCTGCAATCAACTTTGTTTTCCCTAAATACTTTGCTAAAAGTGCTTCGCCCATACAGTGATTTAATTTATGAGCTCCTGTATGATTTAAATCTTCTCTTTTTAAGTAAATTCTCCCGCCACCTACATACTCAGTCAATCTTTTAGCATAATAAACCGGGGTTGGCCTTCCTTGGTAGTGTTTTCTTATGTCTCTTAGTTCTTGTATAAAATTGTAAGAATTTCCGATAGTAAGATAAGCTTTCTCTATTTCTTTAAACTGCTCAATTAATTGTGGCGGCAAAAATGCACCACCGAACTTTCCAAAGTATCCGTTTGCATCAGGGAATGATTGCAGATAAGGCTTTTTATTCATCTTGTTTTCTCCTTTTTTTGGGCAGAGCCCAATAAAAATTCCTCTAACTAAAGCTTATGCTTTGCATAGAGTATTTCTATTTGTTCTTGTGCGTCATTATAAATCAAATATACTTAAGAATTACCAGTTATCATATTTTTAACTTTTTTTCTGTATTATATCAATATGAAACTAGAAGAAATAATTGAAGAACTTATATATGAAAATGCAAGTGACTTTCAAATATCAAAGGTCATCAAAGGACATATTGGTCATTATCTAAATTCTTTAGATGAAATTTTTATAAAAAATCAAGGAAAAGATTTTTTAGTTAAACACACCAAAACTATAGATAATTTCATAAATATCATCTATAGATATGTCCTTAGAAAATATTTTGGAAATTATATGCCCTTCATCAATGCAATTCCACTTACCCTTGTTGGTATGGGAAGCTACGGAAGAGAAGAGCTTTGTGTTTACTCAGATGTTGATCTCATGATAGTCTATAAAGATGTCAAAGGGTATAATATAGAGCCAATCATTGAAGACATTCTCACTCTGTGCTGGGATGCCGGCATGAAGTTGGGTCATCGAACACATAAGGTCAAAGAACTTCTGAGTGCTAGCAATGAAGATTTAAGTATAAAAACTGCTATGTTGGAATCTAGATTTTTGTGTGGCTCTAAAATTCTTTGGATTGAAACACAGAGTGAACTTGAAAAAATCAGGAACTTTAACAAAAAAGAAACTGTTTTAGCTATTTTGGAAAATTATAAAAAAAGAATAAAAGACAATCCAATAAAAATGGAGCCAAATCTCAAAGAAAATGAAGGTGGATTGAGAGATGCAAATACCCTGTTTTGGTTATGTAAAATTTTATTTGGAATAGAAAAATTAAAAGATTTATCTGATTTTATACTTGATGAGGATGAATATAGAGAATTTAGAAGTGCATTAGAATTTTTATATCGAACTAGATCTGCAACTCATTTGAGTGCAAAGAAAAAACAAGATGTGCTAAATTTGGAATGTATTCCGGATGTTGCTAAAAAACTTGGTTTTAAAGATAAGGTACTAAAAAGTGCTCAAATGCAACTTTCACATAAAATATTGCTATCTATGAACACCTTAAACTTAACAGGTAAAATTTTTATAAAAAAAGTAACCGCCCCCATTTTAGCTGATACTTCCAATTTTAAATATTTAAAAAATTCTAGAATTGAGCCACAATTATATCTTTGTGAAAACACAGTTTATTCAACTTTTCAAAAAAGAGTTGTAAGCCTGAATGATGTTTTAGACCAAATAGATAAATTATGTCAAAAAAATATAAAATTTGATATAAGTTATGTAAATTTTATAAGATATTGCACTTTCCACTCTCATAATAGCAACAAAATATACAAAGCATTTAAAAAATTACTTTACAAAGATAATATATATGAAATTTTTAAAACACTAGACAACGCTTTTTTATTGCAACAACTTGCTAAACCTTTTGCTAAAGTAAAATTCTTGGCACAGTTTGACGGATACCACCAATATCCTGTTGATAAACATACTCTTAGATGTATTTATCATCTTGAAAACATAAAAGATGATTTTATAAAATCTTTATTTAGTGAGCTCTCACAAGAATATAAAGCCATGCTTAGGTTGGTAGTATTTTTTCACGATATAGGAAAAGGAAGAAGAGGAAACCATAGTGAAATTGGAGCTAAGATATTTAGAGCTTATGCTCAAAAACTAGGTTTTTCATTGCAATCTGTACAAGATGGTGTTACTCTAATTAAAAACCATACGCTGATGAATAATATAGCAAACAGAGAAGATATTTATAATGAAAAGGTTCTACTTTCATTTGTCTCAAAACTTCAAAATCAACAAATGCTGGAGATGCTCTATATTTTAACTTACGCTGACATAAATGGAGTTGGGCGAAATGTCTATTCCAACTTCAATGCAAAACTAATCAAAGATCTATATGACAGGTCATTAAGAGTTTTTGAAAGACCTGATTTGATAGATGAAACAAGCAGAAGATTAAGAAGGGAAAGTCTTTTGAAAAAAGATGATGAATTTAAGAGCTTTTCTCCAATACTACAAAGAAAAATACTCAATATAAGCTCAAACCTCTTTTTTCTTAAGCACAAATCTAAACAAATCATAAAAATTGCTAAATTAGCTCGCGAGACTGACACTTTTACATACAAAGTACAAACAACTCCATATCTTGCAATAGAAGTTATAAGACATGAAAACTTCAATATAGGCTATTTGCTTGGCAAGCTTGGCTTTTTAGATTTGGTAAATATGGAAATATACAAACTTTTTGATGAAAAAAAATATTTTAAACTAGAATTTAATGAAAATATTAGTCAAGATGATAAATCTCGCATAAGTGAACTCATAGAAAACTCTTTTGATATGAGTAAAAAAACAAAGCTTATAAAACCAAATATTTTGAAAGACGAGATAGGTTTAGACTGCAATCACTCCATGACTTATGCCGGTATGAGCATAAATACTAAAAATCAAAGAGGACTGATGGCATACATAATGACCACATTTGATGAGGAGAATATAGACATTTCCATGGCAAAAATACAGACTATAAAAGGAAGAACCAGGAATCTACTTTTAATAGAAAAAACAGTACACTTATGTGAAAATAAAGATACGATACTAAATAGGATAATAACATGTGTGGGATAGTTGGCTATATTGGAAAAAGAGAAAAAAGAGAGTTTTTACTAAATGGTTTAAGAGAATTAGAATACAGAGGTTACGATAGCGCAGGGATTGCTGTGCTTCACCAAAATGAGATAAACTATTTTAAAGCTGCCGGAAAATTAGATAATTTAGTAGAAAAAACAAAAGATTTTAGATCAAACGGTTTTGGATTGGGAATCGCTCACACTAGATGGGCAACACATGGAAAACCGACTGAGATAAACGCACACCCTCACTGGGGGGAATTTTCATTTGTAATTCATAATGGAATCATAGAAAACTATATGGAAATAAAAAAAGAACTTCAAAGTGAAGGGATTTCGTTTTTAAGCCAAACTGATAGCGAAGTTATCGTGCACTTATTTGAAAAGTTTATCAGATTAGAATTTACTCCGCAAGATGCTTTCAAAAAAACTATTGAATCATTAAAAGGGGCTTTCGCTATACTTTTAATCTCTAAAGTTGCACCTGAGCATATATTTTTTGCAAAAAATGCTGTACCTTTGATTATCGGAAAAAATGGGGACAATGAACTCTTCTTTGGCTC
>CAZYTB010000109.1:0-7464 GCA_964650375.1 uncultured Campylobacterales bacterium
AAATGTTAAAAAGATTATATATGCTTCGTAGATACGAATCAAGACTCTAAAACACTTCGGCTAAGGATTTTTTCCTTAGCCTCTTTTATTTTCTTTTTTAATTTTCCTCTTTTAACTAACATTTAGCAAAAACTCGTATAATGTAAACATTGCATCTAAAAGGAGATATTGTGGGGAAAAAACTAACAGTTATTGAAACAGCAGAACTATTAGGCGTTAGCAAAGAGGCTATTTATAATCGCATTAGAAGAGGTTCTCTAGAAACGGTTATTGAAAATGGAATAAAATATGTCATACTAACAACTGATATAAAAAAAACCTCATATACAAGAAAAATTAATAACAGTGTAAGTGATGCCTATATACAATTACTTAAAGATGAACTCCAAGAACTCAAATTTAAAAATAAAAATTTAGAAGCAGATAAAGAAAGGTTGATAAAAGAAAAAGAGTACTTACTCATTGAATCAAAAGAGAAGTTGGAACAGATATATAAACAAAGAGATGAACAGCTCAAAGCCATACTTGCACTTGCAACTAGACCAGCTTTAGAAAATAAAAATAATTTTAAAGACGACATTGTTGTAAATAATAATGAAGAAACAGATACTATTGAAGTAGATATTGATAAAGATGAAAAAAAGACTAATGAAATTATAGATTCTTATGATAATTGGCAAGATTTGAGAGACTACTTAAAAGAAAAAGGCTACTCAAAAAAAGAAAAAAAAATAATAAAAGAAGAGATTAGCAAAAAAGTTGGAATTGATAAAAGTGTTAAATACAGCGATGGCAAACTTTTTGTAAAAAAAGGCAAAAAAAATAAAAATTTAAAAAATATGTTAAGTTGGACTTGATGATGGTCCAAAATACAACTAAGGAATGAAAATATGAAAATAGTGTTATTGGACGGTGCTACTTTAGGTAATGTAAATTTAGAGAATTTAAAACAGTTTGGAGAATTTAAATCATACAATATCACAAATAAAGAAGAGACTATTGAAAGAATAGGCGATAGCGACATAGTTATAACTAACAAGGTTATTATAGATAAAAATGTTATAGATAGTTGTAGAAACTTAAAACTTATATGTATAGCTGCAACAGGGATGAACAATGTAGATTTAGAATATGCTAAAGAAAAAAATGTAACAGTTAAAAATGTAGCAGGATATTCTACTACATCTGTGGCTCAATATACATTTACTCTTCTTTTGTCACTTATCGGAAGTAGCAGTTACTATGATAATTATGTGAAGTCAAAGAAATACTCAATTAGCCCAATTTTTACTAATCTGAAAAGAGAGTATTTTGAAATAAAAAATAAAACTTGGGGAATTATAGGGCTTGGAAATATAGGAAAAGAAGTTGCTAAAATTGCCACTGCATTTGGCGCACATGTAGTTTATTATTCAACTTCTGGAGTAAACAGAAATAGTGACTATAAAAGGGTAAATTTAGATGAGTTGCTAAAAGGTTGTGACATTATTTCAATACATGCCCCTCTCAATGAAAAAACAAATAACCTCATAAAAAAAGATGAACTCAAAAGAATGAAAGAAGGGATAATTATCCTAAATATAGGCAGAGGTGGTATAATAAACGAAGAAGATTTAGCTTATGCCATAGATCATTTTGATATATATGCAGGACTTGATGTTTTTAAAGTTGAGCCGATAGAAAAGGAAAATGCACTCTTGCATGTAAAGAATCCTGACAGACTCATCTTTTCACCTCATATAGCTTGGGCAAGCAAGGAAGCTAGAGAAGCACTAGTGGTAATGATAGTAAAAAATATAGAAGAATTTATAGAAAATAAGGAGTAGAAAATGGCAAAAGAACATAGTTTTGATATAACGGCGGAGATTGACAAGCAAGAGTTGAAAAATGCGATTGAACAAGCAAAAAAGGAGATTACAAACCGATATGATTTTAGAGGTTTGAAGGCTGATGTTGATTATAATGAAAATGCAAAAGCGATATATTTGACAGCTTCAAGCGATAATAAAGCTGATGCTATGTTTGATATTTTGATTTCAAAAGCTATTAAAAGAGGCATCTCTTCAAAAGCATTAAAAGAGATTAAAAGAGATAGCGTGGGAGCAGGCAATACTAAACTAACAGTTAGTATAAACGATGTAATATCCAAAGAGGATGCAAAAAAAATTGTTAAAGAAATCAAAGATTTAAAATTAAAGGTTCAAACTTCAATTAGAGGTGATGAAGTTAGAGTTGTTGCTAAGTCAATAGATGATTTGCAAGATGCGATAAGCGCAATAAAAGAAAAAGATATGGAAATACCTCTGAACTTTATAAATATGAAATAATTTATGGAGGAGTTCGTACCAGAAATTATAGAACCTATACCTCTAATAAAAGGTGCAAAATGTAAGTTGTTAATGTATGTAATTTATTTATTTATTTCATTTTTTCCGATTGTTTCAAGTTTAGTCATCTGGTACATGTATAACTTTCTCATAGGTGTTGCATTTTTTTTATTTTTTACACTTATGATGGGAATAGTCATTTCAAAGATGAGACTTATGTCTATACCTCCATCGCAAAGAGAGCTAACTTATAGTAATTTAGAAGTTGCTAGGTGGTATATAGATAAAAATTTGTGTCTAAGGACTTAAAAAAGGGCTTTTATGATAGAAAATTTTTCTATACTCTCTAGTGCCATTTTATTTATGTTTATATTGGATCCCTTTGGAAATGTTCCTTTGGTTTTGAGTATATTAAAAAATGTAGATGAAAAAAGAAAAAAGATAATAATCATAAGAGAAAGTCTTTTTGGCTTAGGAATTTTACTATTTTTTTTCTTTTTTGGAAAATCATTTTTAAATATTTTTCACCTAGAAACAGTTGCTGTCACAATAGCTGGTGGAGTTATATTTTTTGTTATTGCTCTAAAGATGATTTTTCCAGGAAGTGGCGGCAATAAGGCAATGTTTGGAGCAAGCGAAGAGCCGTTTATGGTTCCAATTGCGATACCTATGATTGCAGGACCATCAGCCTTAGCTACACTTTTGCTTATGACAAAAGCATATTCACCAAATCTACACTGGGAACTATTTGCTTCTATTATTTTAGCTTGGTTTTTTTCTTCTTTGATATTGTATCTATCACCAATTTTATACAAAATTTTAAAGGACAAGGGATTAAATGCACTAGAAAAATTGATGGGAATGTTACTTTTGATGATGTCAGTTCAAATGTTTATAGATGGGATAAGAAGTCTGTTTCATATTCAATAGACTTCTTCCCTAATTTTATTAGATAGGCAATACTCTGATTTGTTCGCTCAATTTTTCTTTTAAAATAGCTTCTATCGCGTAAAGTGTTCCTGTAGAACTACTCGCACATCCGCTACAAGCGCCCAAATATCTTATATATATATCGGTAAATCCATCATCTGTACCTCTTATATCTACAATTTCAAGATTTCCGCCATCCATGATAAGCATTGCTCTGATATTTTCATCTATAATAGCTTCAATCTCTTTTAATTTTTGAATAACAGTCATGTCTTCAAAGGCAAAATCATGGTTTCCAGATGTTTTAGCATCTGCCAAAGACACTAATTTATCATGTTCCATTTCTTCTCTAGTTTCCTTTAAAATATCTACCAAATAATAATCTCTGTCTTCGTGACCACCAGGTTTTACACATGATTTACAAAACGCTCCAGCTTTTGTATAATCTGTTATCTGTTCTACTGTTTTTAAATCATTTATTTTTATAATTTCTTTAATAGTACCAAGACTTACTCTCGCACATTCGCAAACAATTATTTGATCTTCAAAACTAGCAGAATCCACTCCTTTATAAGAGGCAGCTGCTTCTTTTATGACATCATAAGCCATAACCGAACAATGCATCTTTTGAGGCGGAACTGCTGGAGTATCCGGATTGTCTCTCATCGCTTTTTCAACATCTATATTTGTAATCTTTACTGCCTCATCTACCGTTTTCCCCTTACAAAGATCAGCCATAGTGTCTGAGCTTGCAATCGCAGTACCACATCCAAAACTTTTAAATTTTGCCTCTACAATAGTATCTGTTTTTTCATCTACCGCCCAATATAATCTTACGGCATCTCCACAGCTTTCAGCTCCAAAATCTGCAACTACCAATTTAGCTCCTAATTCCTTGGCTTGCTCTTCTGTGATTTCACCCATGTGTGTTGGATTGTTCATTAAGTCTTGTACTTTTTGGCTATATTCTTCCCAAATTGATCCGCCTATTAAGCTATTTTTTCCCATAATTTATCCTTTATTTATTCTTTCTTATAATTTACTCTCATGCCAATCAGGGGCATATGAAAATGTACTAGAGATTGCTCTTAGTCTCTTTACTGCTTTATTTATAGCATCTATTGTATAATCTACTTCTTCATCAGTCGTAAATCTTGACAATGACAATCTAAGTGCTGTATGAGCTAAATCTGCCTCAGCACCTATTGCTTCCATAACAGGATTTGACTCTAGAGTTTCACTAGCACATGCACTTCCCGTACTAGCAGCGATTCCAGCTTTATTTAAATCCCAAAGTATAGCTTCACCTTCGATTCCTTTGATGCTTACAAGTATCGTATTTGGTGTTCTTTGCTCTTTAGTTCCTACTACAAAAGTATCAGAGATTTTTAATATAGCATCTTCCAGTTTGTTTCTTAATTTTTTTACATTGCTTTTTTCAAAATCTAAATTTTCGACTGCAAGCTCCATAGCTTTTCCCATGCCAATAATTCCAGGAACATTAAGCGTGCCGCTTCTGAGTCCATCCATTTGTTCCCCACCAGATAAAAGGCTGGTTATAACTTTACCTTTTTTTATATACAATCCACCTACACCCTTTGGTCCATGGAATTTATGAGCAGAAAAACTCAGGTAATCAACACCTGCTTTTATAACATCTACTGGAACTTTTCCTATAGCTTGAGTTGCGTCTGTGTGAAAAAGAACGCTATGTTTTTTGCAAATTTTACCTATCTCTTCTATTGGGAATAGCATGCCTGTTTCATTATTTGCCCACATCACATTAACAAGTGCCGTTTTGTCTGTTATACTTTTCTCTAAGACATCAGTTTCTACAACACCATCTGAATTAACAGGTAAATATGTGACATTTACTCCTAGCGTTTCTAAAAATTTACAAGCAGCTATGACCGCAGGATGCTCTACTTCAGTTGTTATTATATGATTTTTATCTCCATTAAAAATATGATCAAAATACACACCCTTGATAACCCAGTTGATGCTCTCTGTCGCACAAGAAGTGACTACTATGTCATCATTATCGTCTGCACCAATTCCAGCATATAATTTATCCATGGCCCATCTTAAGGCTGGATGTGTTTCGCTTCCAAATTGGTGAAGTGAATTTGGATTCCCATACATTTGGCAAAAGTATGGAACCATCTCTTCAAACACATGTGGATCTACTATCGTAGTAGCATTATTGTCTAAATATACTCTCATTGTTTTCTCCAATTTTTAATTAGGACTTTTATAGTCCTAATTGTTTCTTTTCGCGCATATTATTATTTTAAACATTAAAAAAACATTAAAAAACATTTCTAGAAACTAATTCTTAAGAAATAATTTCCTCTAATCTTTTTATTGTTTCATCAAATTCTATGATCTCATCTGGGTCTTGTTGCAAAAATTCATTCATTTTTTCTTTTTTTGAAATAGCCAAATCCAGTTCGGCATCATTACCTTTTTCATAAGCACCAATTCTTATTAAAATTTCATTTTCTTTTAAAATAGAGTTTAATTTTTTAAATTTCATAGCTAATTTTTTGTGTTTTTCGCTGATTACTTCTCCCATAACCCTTGAAGCACTATTTTGAATACTGATTGGAGGATACATGCCATAATCTGTTAATTCTCTACTTAAAATAATATGCCCATCTAAAATACTTCTTGATTGATCTGCGATTGGGTCACTAAGATCATCCCCTTCAACTAAAACCGTAAAAAATGCTGTGATTGAACCCTTGCCTTCTTCTTTGCCAGCTCGCTCCATTAGTTGCGGGAGAAGAGTTAAAACTGAAGGTGGATATCCTTTTGACGTAGGTGGTTCTCCAAGAGCAAGACCAATCTCTCTTTGAGCCATTGCAAATCTAGTTATGGAATCCATGATAAATAGTACATCATTGCCTTTATTTTTAAAGTATTCTGCAACGCTCATCGCACAAAATGCACCATATTTTCTCATCAAGGGGGAGTCATCACTAGTTGCTACTATTATGACAGTATTGCTCAAATCTCCATCTAAGTTTTTTTGTATAAATTCAGGAACTTCTCTCCCTCTCTCTCCAATAAGTGCAACTATTTTTATAAGAGCTGATGAGCCTCTAACAATCATCCCCATAAGTGTAGATTTTCCAACACCACTTCCAGAAAATATACCTAATTTTTGACCTTTTCCACAGGTAAGCAATGCATCAATCGTTTTTACACCTACTGAAAATGGCTCGGTTATCAAACCTCGTTTCATGGCATCTAGCGGAGGTTTTATGATGGGTGTGCAAACTGTACCAGAAATTGGCCCTTTTCCATCTTTTGGTTTCATAAAAGGATCAACAACTCTTCCAAGAAGTTCATCTCCCACTTGTATCATCATTCCTTGATCGTTTATAAAAATTTTATCTCCAATTTTAAAACCTTCAACAAAACCAAAAGGAGATATAAAAAAAGAATTTTGCTGTATCTCGGTAACCATACCAAGACCGCTTTTGTCATCATGATTTGATAAAATTTTTACAATATCACCGATACTTGGATTTAGCCCAATTGCTTCTATTGTTGTGGAACTAATCTTTTTAATGGTGCCAAACAAAGGAGATAGTCTCTCATTGACAAGTTTTTGTTTTAATCTATTTATAGGCATCAGAATCTTGTGGCTTGTGGTGCATTGATAATATCAAAAAATTCTTTTCTGGTATTTGATTTTAAAAAGATGCCTTTAAGAGATGAGGTAGTAGTATTCGAATGAGTTTTTTGTACACCTCTCATTTCCATACACATGTGCCTTGCTTGGATGACAACACCTACGCCTTTTGGGGCAATCACTTCATTTATCGCATCTGCAATTTGCTCGGTTAATTGTTCTTGTATCTGTAATCTTCTTGCAAATATATCTACCATTCTAGGTATTTTTGAAAGACCAACTACCTTCTTATCTGGTATATAAGCAACATGCGCCCTTCCGATTATAGGCAATAGATGATGTTCACACATCGAATAAAATTCTATATCTTTTATCAAAACCATTTGGCTATTGTCACTTTGGAAAAGTGCATCATTTAAGACTTTTTTTGGATCTTGATGGTATCCTTGAGTCATAAATTCAAAAGCTTTATGGACTCTTTTGGGAGTTTTTAGTAAACCTTCTCTATTTGTGTCTTCACCCAAAAGTTCTAACATTCTTTTTACTAAATTTTCGAATTCTTCTTGT
>CAZYTB010000110.1:0-7294 GCA_964650375.1 uncultured Campylobacterales bacterium
TAGCATTTTCACATGTTACGATATCTCTATCTTTATCTGTTTTTTTAAATGTTTCTAAAGTCTCTTTATTTGGTGCTTTTATCTCAAAAGGCAATGTTTTTTGTATAACAACCTGTTTTAACATAAGCCTTATGGCATCAGACAAAGACAATCCTTGCTCCGATAACATTTTTTTAGCATTTTCTTTTAGATTTGAGTCAATTCTTGCTCTAACTATAGATGAATGAGAAACCATAATTCAACCTTTTTATTATTTATGTAGCTATATTGTAGCTACATAAATTAAACATGTCAAGAAAAATTAAACATAAATCCTTAGTAACTCTTCTATATACTCTTTTCTTTTCAAAGCTTTTTGTTTAGCCTTTCCCCATGTTTTTGGATTTTTTTGTAGCTCCTCTTTTACTTTTTTAGCAAGCTCTTTTTTTATCTCGTCAAAATTCTCTATTTTATTTGATTCCATGTCGTTTATGAGTATGGCTAAATCACTATAACTGTCTAACAACCTATCTATCGGAGACATTTTTGCAAGAGTCTCTTCTCTTTTAGCCTTCTCTTGTGCCTCTTTTTCTTCAACTTCTCTTTTAGCTTTTTGTATGGCTTCTTTTTGGGCTTTTATTTTATCTTCAATTACTTTTATAGCTTTGATTATCTCAGATTGTTTTCTCTCTTTTTGTTTGTAATATTCTTGTTCTTGTTTTGCTATATCGTCTAAGCTTTTTTGAAAATCTTCTCTGCTAATATGCTCAAATTTTACCCATCCAAACATTTCATTTTGTAATTTATCACTAAAATATAGTGAGTGCGTAGCTAATGGTTTGCCATAAGTATTAGTAATATTTTTTGCACTATCTACCATATACTCTTTTCCGCAATACTTACCAATTCTAGAGATAAAACTCATACTATTTTCTTTGTAAAGACTGTTTTTTCTCTCTTCATAATATCTTTTCATCAATGATTGCATTTGAGTAAATGTTTTATTTGTGTTGATAGTTAAAACAAAAGTAGAGTTTGGTTTCACAATTTCAACCATCTGTGGTATGCCCTTGCCTTCTTCTTTTTTATATCTATGTTTTCGGTAACTATATCCTATCTCAACTCCTCCATCTAAAACTAGAGCATCAGATACTATGAGTTTTTGTCTTTCTTCATTTGAAGATTTTGGAGGAAAAATGCCAAATACAGTATCAAGCATGCCTTTGATGCCACTTCCTGGTATGATGACTCTATGAGAATTAGGATTTTTGAAAGTTTTATTTATCTGAAGTTGATTTGGATTTCTAGCATTATACTTTTTTTCTACTTCTTTTGAAACTCTACATGTAAAGTAAGAAATTTTTTTTGCTTCTTCTTTTTTTGTTTTATAAAATTCAATGATTTGCAACCAGTCATTCGTCTTATTTTCCAATGCTATTTTATCCTCACTAGATAAACTTTTATAAAAAAGTACTTCATCAAATTCATAAAGATATCCATCATCTATCACAAAATTTGTAGGCTCGTAACTTTCGCTAGTACCTATATGAACTGGACTTAAAGCTATAAGCTTTAGATAATATGTGTTTAAATCTTTCATGATATCTCTCCTATAGGCACAACTATACTATATCCTTGATGCACAGTATCATCGTATATTTGCGAAACATTTTTGATGCTACTTCCTATATATTGAATATTTTGCATTTTTTCAAAATGCACTACACTAGCACTATCAGCCAACAAAATAGGTTTTTTAAAAGCATTTTTAAAAGCTCTCCCTGCTCCAAATTTACCAAATCTCGTAAATGTTTCATAATATATATTTTTACACTCTAAATTTTTTACAGAAAAAGGACTCAATGTCATAAAAGTTTTGGAATTATTATTTATCTTTACCTCTTCAAAATTTTTCAATTCAAATCTTCCTTTTCCAATAGTAGTATCTTTGCCATATCCATTTTGTGAAAGTTGTACAAAAACTTCTTTTAACTCTTCAAAAGAAAATTTATCTTCATCAATTAAAAAATATATATCTTTAGGACCTATATAAACTTCTTCATTTCCATAAGGTGCAAAATCGCTATCACCTGTGCCAAATGATTTATAATCAATACTATTTCTAATAGTTACAGAGTTTTTATCGGCATGATTAGCCTCTTCATTTGTTTTAACTTTTGAATATTCACCATTTTTCAACTCATCAAGCCTTAACCATATCTTTTTACGATTTGCTTTTTTATTTACACTCTCCTCACCTAGCAAGGCACTTGTCATCTTTGGTTTCGGTAGATAACCACTTGTAAATCCATCTGATACTACTAAAAATGGAGACTCCTCATAACTAGTTAGCAAATCTTTTAATCTCTTCTCTCCTGAAATATATATTATAGACCAGCACATTTGTCCAAAGAGAGTATCACCTTTTAGTGTAGTAGAAAAGTTTGAAGTTGGCATTATTGTTATTTTGTATAGTTTCATCGTTTACTCTTTTATATAAAATTTTACTCTACCATAACCTCTTGAACCACTACCACCAAGATAGTCATTTTCAACAAGTTCAAATCCTTTTTTTACCATATCTATCAACTCTTTTTCATCATCATCTTCAAGAACTTTAATCCTTATATCAAAATCAAATTTTACTCCTTGGGGAACTCTTTCTGTTTGCCTAGCACCTACCCCATGTTTTGCTGTTCCACTTTGTCTGTCTATCACATTTTCGTATTTAGCTTCGCTTAACACTTTATCAAGAGATTCTAAGCTAACGGGACAATCCCCTACGCTTATCCTCGTAATGCCATAAGCACTCTCTTTATCGCCAAATAGTTTTAAAAGAATCTTTGCAAGCGATTTCTTTGTGGTATCATTAAAAATGTGGTCATCAAGTAATTTTGAAGTAAAAGGGTTGCCATCTCCAATACCGACAACTCCAATATCCCACTCCAATAAACTTCTCATTTTGCCTTTGAGTGAACTTCCTGGTATATAAGGGTTGCTTGTATTTATATCTTTTATGACACCATTGTCAATTCCTCCGATTTTCATCGTATCATCACCACTACCTATGTGAAGACCACTTAATAACTCTATATTTCCTGTTAATTTTACTATTTTCATCTAATTACTCCCTTTAAAAAATCCTAAAACTGCCTCAAAAAAGAGTTTAAATTTTATTAAATCTTCTTTCGTTTGCACTTGTTTTATACACTGACTCATCATCTCTTGAAACTCACCACTGACAACTTTTCTAGTCACTCCATAAGCAACTTTTGAGTTTAACATCTTGACAAAAGGTAAAACATCTGCCCAGTCCTCTTTTTTTGCTCTGTTTTCAAGCTCTAAAACTTTTTCATAAAAACCTCTAGCTTGAGTTTTTTTAGTCTTTTCTATATGCTCTGCCCACTCTTTAGCTGTCGTATCAAAAAGATTTTCATCTTTCTTATAATCTAGTTCTATTTTCTTAGCCATCAATCTCTCCTTATTAAGTGTTTATTTTCTTTTTTATAGTATTCTATTAGGTATTCTAAAATTTCATCTATGCCATCGTCATAAAATTTCAACATTTTTGTGTTAAAATCCAATCTATCCTTTGCTTTTATGTTGAGTGAAAGATATCCGCTCTTTAACAAGATACCATTCATCATGAGCCTACTTACTCTCTTGTTGCCATCATAAAAAAATTGATTTTTTGCACCAAAAAGAAAATAAACCAGTGCTTTAATGAGTGGATTATTTATCTTTTTAATCTTTTTTATACCATCTGTAAAAATATCATCCAATTTTTTGAAATCAGGAGGCAGATAGTCAGTTCCACCTATATTTACATTGCCATCCCTAAAAACTCCCCAGTTTAGAGCCTCTTTATAAGAAACCTTTTCGTGGAGTTTACAAAGTGTTTCTTTGCTTATTTCAAATTCATCTTTTTCTATTAAGTCAAAAAGTAGGTTTACACTATCATTTTGATTTAGTATCATTTGCTCATCACTTAGTTTATGACCGCCCACTGTGATACCATCAAGCAGGGTTTGAACTTCAGGAAATGTCATAGGATTTCCCTCTAAAGCTGAAGTGTTATAAACAAAATCCACTCTATCTTTTTTTGCTAAAAAGAAATATTTTTTTCTATCTAATGGTATATCAAAATCAATATTTATAGCATTTAACTTATCTATATCTATATTCAAAATTCCCTCCTTTTGTATGCAAATTCGCTTATAACCATTTTTGTCTCTTTTGGATATTTTTCAATCATCTCATTTAGAGTTTTTAACAGTGACAAATCCTCTTTGTTCATATTTCTTTGAAAACTATATGCTAGTTTTGATTTCCACATTGTATCTTTTACACTTTTTTCATATTTAACATTTTTACTCATGTGTATTAGTTCAAGCAGTCTATATAAAAATGCTGTATTTATATCATCAATTTTATAGAGTTCATCACTTAATCCTAAATCATCAAGATAATTTTCCCATTTTACAGTTTCATCAAAAAGCGTTATTGCATCTTTTTTATTAATTTCCTTTGCCTCTTCCAAAGCTTTTTCGCTGATGTCTGCTACAAAATTTATGGGCTTATTTGGTTTTGTCATGATCATTCCTACTGAAAAAGTTAAAGTACTCCCTTGTGCAAATTTCATAAATTCTTCTCTTAATTCTTTGGCGAAATCTATCACCTCATTCCAAGCACCTAAGATAAATATATCATCGCCTCCTGCAAAAACTGTATAAAGATTTTTTCCTCTCATCATGTGTGATGCTTTTACACTAAAAAAATAATCTACCATCCTAGCAAAAAAATTATATCTTGCAAATGAATTTGTTATCTCATTATCGGGGTTTGTGATGTATATTCCCATATTATCAACATCGCCTTTTAATGCCATGATGGCTTTTTCTCCTATGCTATTATTCGCTAATTTTTCAAATGTCAAAACTTCTTTTTTCTCATCTGTCGCTACAAAAGAACTAAGCTCCCACTTTGCATAACCTCTAAACTTTTCATCATTTGCTATATCAAAGATAGCTATAGCATTATCAAATCGTTTTGCTTCATCTGTGAAGTTTATATAAAAATCTTTAAAAATTTTGATTTTTCCACTAGCTCTCGAAATAGTTAAAAAATTCTTTTTTACCAAACTCTCTCCTATTTTTACAAACTGTTCGCACTCGAAGCAATACTCATCAACAATTTTTCTTTTGTTGCACAATGGGCACAGGTTTTGATTGTTTATTCCTTCATCATTTGTTAAAACAGGCTCAATTTCACTAAGATTAAATTTTGTAAACTTTACACTCTCCACTGCTTTATCTACTCTTTTTCTTAAATCTTTTTTATACTGTCCACCTACTATAAAATCTGAAAGACTACATTCCACAAAACTAACGCCTATGCCTGTTTCACCAAAATATTTTTTTATAAAAAACTCATCAAGCTCTTTTCGTATCTCTTTTAGTTTTTGTTTTGAGTTTTCATCATTGACACCTAGTATCTCAAACTTTCCTGCATTGGTGCTTATTATACTTTGATAGCTCAAGCCTAATTCTTCAACAATATAAAAAGCTATGACTTTAGTAAGTATCTGGATATAAGCAGATTTTGCTCTAAGGATTTTGCTTGCTTTTTTTGAGGGTACAGAGTCAAATATAAACTTTTGAATACCGAAAAAATCGCCTACTATCAAAAGCATATCTTTCTTAGCCATATCGCCTGATTTATCTTTATAATAGTTTATGATATTGTGATTATTTTGCTTTTCTAGTTTGTATATCACGCTTGTAAATATCGCTGTTGCTTTCGAGTGTTCATATAGTGGGATATTTGCTCTAACTGGCTCATATCCTTTTATTTGAAAGCTGGTTGAAGATGGTATAAAAGTTGTGTATTTTTTCAGCAAATAATCAATAGTAAAAAAATCACTCATACTATTGCCTTGTTTTTTTATCTCACTCATATCTTTAATAAAACTATCCCACAAATCATTATACTCATTTGCTATAGCTTTGTTTTCGCAAGGATAGATATTATCTGGACTTAATGAATCGATTTTATATCTTTTTCCTCCATCAAAGAGATACCAAAGTCTCTGTTTTTTAAAATCCTCTTTGTCATATTTCTCATTATATTCTTTAAACTTTTCTCGCTCAAACCCACTAGCCATCCTATCTGCGGAAGCGATAATCCAATCTGTATCATTTTGAGGATTATGATGCATTGCCGAAGCATCGCTCATATTCTCTTCTAAATTAAAAGCCAAATCATTTAAAATCTGTGCCGAAAAGCCGGCATGAGTATATTTATAATCATACTTTTTATATGCACCATCTCTTAGTTTATAATTATCAGCTCTTTGTCCAAATTTTCCTATATCATGCAGTAATCCTGCTAAAGATATCATATCTACTTCTCTCATTTACAATCCTCCACTTTTATCTTTCCTAGTCCGAAAACACACTGTTTTCCTATGCCTATAATCTCACCCAATTTTAAAAGTTCATAACTTTTTTGATTTAGATTTTTATATCTTATCTCACCCATTATACCACCAAGTTGCATTTTGGTTTTTTGTCTATTGCTAAGTCTTGTCAATTCTTTAAAATATGTTTCGTTTCTAAACTCTTTATAAGTTGGAATAAATTTTAATTTTTCCATATTTTTACCTTGAAGTCTATTTTTTCTATTTTGTATTGAAGAGAGAATTAATTCAAGCGTAGGAGAATTTTTTAACAATCTGTTATCTTTTTTTGTCCTAAAAGGTGTTAAAAATTTTAAAAGTATATCAGAGCTATAGTTATCTAGCTTAAACTCATTTGTATAGTTTTTTGGAATATCAAATTTTTTACCCTCATATACCACTTGCTTATTTACAGATATGACAAAATTATCGCTAGTTACTCTATCTCTTCCAAATCCTATAACATTGAGCATCTTATGAAGAGCTGAGAGAACATAAGGTAATGTTTCACAGGCATCATCAAAAAGATAGACACTAAAATCAAAAACTGTTTTATCTAGTAAAATATCAAATCTATATTTATGATAAGTATCTATTTTTTCATAAAAATCATAATAGAGACAATCTGTTGATGCAAAACATTCTTTACATGTAAACGAAGGATTTATACAAACAACTTTTTTAAGAGCATAACCAAAAGATCCCCTTAGTGCTGAGCCCATAAAAGGGTTGAGATGTATATGATTATCAAGTATATTAAAATTAATTTTTGTATATTTCATAATATTTAAGCCTTTGATTTGAAGTATACAAAAAACGATAGACAATATCTGTCTATATAAAGATTGTAATTCTAAG
>CAZYTB010000111.1:0-7242 GCA_964650375.1 uncultured Campylobacterales bacterium
TACAGTTAAATTCTTTATGAATTCAGTAATTTTTTTATCGCTTTTATTCTCTAGATTAAAAACCAAAATATTATCTTTAAATTCAACGCTCTTTATTTTTGATTTATATTTATTGGATATCTTAAATAGATTAGCCATGATAAGTGCTTTCATCGGATATGTTATTTTCTTAGCGTAAATTTCATCTAAAAGTTTTTTTCTAAATTGAAATTTGGCATTCTCTTTTTTTAATAAAACATTAATTTTTTCTTTCTCTTTTTTTAGAGTTGCCAATTCTCCTCTTATTGCTGTAGCTTTTTTATTTAATACTATAAATTTATCTCTTTGCATGGATAATTGTATTTCTAAATAATAATTAAATCCCATCTGATATGCCGGATATGCTAAAGAGATAATGATACTAGCGGCAATTGTTCCAAGTAGTTTCCCTGAAGGCCTTTTGGATAAAGGGGGAGGTCGTTTAAATGGTGAAAAATTTAAACTATCATCTCTTTCTTCCAAGTATGCTTGAGCAGAAAGTATCATAAGTATATGAATTTGATCTATGTACCACTCTTTTGAATTAATAGCTATGCTGAAATTAAACTCATGTGATTCTAAACCTAGATAACTTTGTGCATATTCTTCTATACCTAATAAATCACCAATTTCTGAACCTATATAAATTTTATTGATAGATTCTAGATTATAAGATCTTTTTGCATAGATCAAAACATCATTTATATATAAAAATATTTCTCCAAAAAGCTTCATCAGGTGTTGTTGATAATCCAAGTTGCTACCTTTTAACCCCTCTCTGGTCAAAAGATTATTAAAATCTTTTTCATCAACTCTTTCACCAATCAATTCGCAAAATTTTTCATTAATTTGAGTCAAAGAATAGTGTAGCGATTTGGAATATATATATTCCCCGTCTCCATATATTGCTAAAAATGCATCATCTTTTTGAAAGTAGATAAAACAATCAATTCCATCAGGCTCCAAAAGATTTTTTTTATATAAAGATTTTAGTAGAAATGGAGCACCGGTTGCATAATCAATATACCTGGTATTTTTTTTGATTGGAGATAATCTTTCATCTACTAAAATAGAATCTATAACAAATACATTAAAAATTCTATTTTTTGCATCACTGGTTTGTGTCTCTAAATAAGTAATTGAATAATTAATAGCAGAGTCGAGTCCTAATTCATCATAAACTTTAATTTCTATTGCATCTTTTAAATCATCATCAGGGATGCTTCTGCTCATCTCTATCGTTGCACTAATAATATCTTTGGAAGGAATGTATGTAGTAACAAAAGCATCTTTTTTGCTTTTTTCAATGTTGTTAACTTTTATTTCATTCTTAATATATTCGTAAGAATTAAGAGTTATAGGATCAACAGAAATTATACTTGAGTAACTTTTCTCTTTCTTCGTTGCCATGTCACATAACTCCTATTTTAAATAAATTATTAACGAATCGATTTAATTGTATCATAAAAAATGATATTTTAGTCTAAAATATAGCCCATTTGCTTCAAAATATCCCTATTTTGGCTCCATCCTGGTTTTACCGTAACAAAAATCTTTAAAAAAACCTTCTTTTTTGCTATTTTTTCAATTTCAGTTCTAGCGTAACTACCAATTCTTCTCAATGTTTGACCATCTTTTCCTATTATAATACCTTTTTGACTCTTTTTTTCAACTATTATATTGGCATTTATTATCTCTATATCTTCTTTTTCCTCAACACTTTCTACAACTACATCGGCAAAATATGGAATTTCTTCACTTGTATTGTCAAATATTGATTCTCTTATGTATTCTTTATATATATCTTTCATATTTTCTGTAGTCAAAATTTCTGGGTCATATAAATAAGGATGAGTTGGAATATATTTTGATATTTCCTCCAAGATGTATTCTTGACTTATTCCTTTTTTGATAGAAACTGGGATTAAAGATACAAATTTATCTTGAAATTTACTAAACTCATTTATTTTTTTCAAGATTTGGTCATTTTTCACAAAATCAACTTTTGTAAGTAAAACAATATGTGGAATATTTTTTATATTTTTCTCTAAAAAATCAAGATAATAGTCCAGTTTATCTGTAACTGGAGATAAAAATAGTATTAAATCACAATCTCCCATAGCTTTAAGCGCTTCCTCAAGCATGAACTGATTTAATAATCTTTCTTGTTCATGAAGTCCTGGAGTGTCTATAAAAATAATTTGTGATTTATCATGCATAGCAATTATCTTAGATCTTCTACGAGTTGCATTTGCTTTGTGTGAAACCATGGCAATCTTTTCACCAACCAGCCAATTTACCAAGGAACTCTTTCCAGCATTTGGTCTTCCTATGACAGCCACAAATCCTGATTTTGTATCTACTTCATTTGTCACAGTATATACCTACTGCTATCTTCATCTTCAACTATAGAATCTAACTTTTCGTGGACTAATGTCTTTGTCACTCTTATCTCTTCATTCGCATGTTCATCTGCACTATAGCTAATGTCTTCAATCACCTTTTCTATTACAGTATGCAATCTTCTTGCTCCTATATCTTCTGTTTTTTCATTTGTAAGTTGAGATATTTTTGCAATTGCCCTTACAGCATCATCTTCAAATACTAAATCTACTTTTTCAGTCTTTAGTAGTTCCTGATATTGTTTAAGTAGAGAATTTTTTGGTTGCGTTAATATTTTATACAATATCTCTTCACTTAAAGAACTCAGCTCCACCCTAAGTGGAAATCTTCCTTGGAGTTCCGGTATCAAATCACTCGGTTTAGTCAAATGAAATGCACCTGCGGCGATAAAAAGAACATGGTCTGTTTTAATTACACCATATTTTGTATTTACATCACTTCCTTCAACTATCGGTAGCAAGTCTCGCTGAACTCCTTCTTTACTGGGATCAGTTCTATTTGATGAATGTGAACTAACGGCTACTTTGTCAATTTCATCTATAAAGATGATACCACCATTTTCAGCTCTATCTTTTGCTTCAAGTTTTATAGCTTCAAAATCAAGCAATTGTTCACTAGCTTCATTTTTGAGTGCTTCTTTTGCTTCTTTTACTTTTAATGTTTTTTTAATGTTTTTTTGATTTGAGCCTAAGATTTTTATAAATGATTCCTGCACTTTTATGACTTCAGGCGGCAATGAAGAATCAGACAAGTCACTACTACTACTTGAGATTTCTACTTCTATCTCCAAATCATCTAAATCACCATCTCTAAATTTTTGGCGCATTTTCCCATAACTTCTTAAATAATCACTCTTTTTTTCTTCACTGGCACCCTTTGGTAGAGGCGGTAACAGTCTCTCTATGATTTTTTTCTCTACATGTAGCTCAATTGCGTCTTTATTTTTTTCTTTATGGTTGGATCTAACCAAATTAACTGATGCCATCATCAAATCTCTAACCATAGATTCTACATCTCTTCCAACAAATCCAACTTCAGTGTATTTACTAGCTTCCACTTTAACGAAAGGAAGGCTCATCATTTTTGCCATTCTTCTTGCGATTTCAGTTTTTCCAACACCAGTTGATCCAATCATCAATATATTCTTAGGCATTACTTCTTCTTGCATTTCACTGTCTAATTGAAGCCTTCTATATCTATTTCTAAGTGCAATTGCGATAGATTTTTTTGCTTCAAACTGACCTATTATATATTCATCTAAGTATTTAACTATCTCTTTTGGTGTTAAATTCATTTGTTTTCTTCCTCTAATGCAAAAATTTTAATATGCTCATTCGTATAGATGCAAAGCTCACCCGCAATTTTTAAACTCTCTTTTACTAAGCTTTCCTCATCAAGGTCAGCATGTCTATCAAGTGCACGAGCAGCAGATATGGCAAAATTTCCACCACTACCAATTGCAGCAATTTTACCATCTTCTGGTTCTACCACATCTCCTGTTCCACTAAGGATATAAATATGCTTGGTATCTAAGACAATCATCATAGCCTCTAAGCGACGAAGCATCTTATCTTTTCTCCATTCTTTTGAAAATTCTATGACTGATTTATATAAATCACCTTTTTTTTGAACAAGGATACCTTCGAACATATCGAAAAGATTAAATGCATCAGCAGTACTTCCAGCAAATCCGGCAAGAATTTTTCCATTATATATCTTTCTTATTTTAGTTGCATTATTTTTTAAAACAGTATTTCCAAATGTAACTTGACCATCCCCGCCAATCACCGCTTTTTTATCACCACGACAAGCCAATATAGTTGTAGCATTAAACATATATACTACTCCCCAATTATTTCAAGAGTTAATTTTGCGTGTATTCCATGTCCCAATTTTACAGAAATATCAAATTCTCCGGTCATTTTTATCGCCTTATCTATTTCTATGCTTTTTTTATCAATTTCCAAGTTGTATTGTTTTTCCAATTCATTTGATATTTCGTCTTTTGTGACCGCCCCAAAGAGACTTCCGTTTGCACCTAATTTTCTTCTGATTATCAATTTTAAATCTGCTAACTTTTTTTCTGTTTCTTTTAGGTTTTTAATTTCACTAGCGTCTTGCAAAACTTTTCTTTTTTGATCAGCTTCATATTTTCTCAGTACTTCATTTGTTGCATGTAGAGCAAACCCTTTTCCGATTAAAAAGTTTCTTCCATAACCATCTTTTACTTCTTTCATTTCACCTTTTTTACCGAGTGATTTTACATCTTTTATCAATAAAACTTTCATTGTTGCTCCTTGTGTATTTTATATTTTTATTTACTCATATTTTTATATTATTGGGCAATTTTGCATTTTTACTTGTCTCACCGCTAAATGCAATAATTCCAGATGTTAAATGAGCCACTTTCTCAAAGCCCATTCTTTTAAGTATATTAAGAACTTGTGAAGTTCGGCTTCCTGTTCTGCAATATAAGACAATATATTTATCTTTTAATTCATCTAAATGATCCATATATTCGTGTAGCATAGTAGTTGGAAACAAAAGATCTGTTTCATCAATACTGCTATTGCTATATTCATAAATCTCTCTTATATCAATTAACTTAAAATCAAATTTGCCATCTTTTCTATGTTTTAGAAGATTTTGTAATTCTTCATCTTCTACCTGAAGTGAAGAAAAAACCTTTTCTTTTAATTTTTCCAATTATTCACCACCATGGAATTTTTTATTTTTACCACTGATTATAAATCTTAGAGCATTAAGTTTTATAAAACCTTCTGCATCTTTTTGGTTATAAACTTCATCTTCTTCAAAAGTAGAAAATTCAACATTAAAAAGATTGTTCTTTTTTGAATCCCTGCCAACGACCATGACATTGCCTTTGTAAAGCTCCAACTTGACTGTGCCATTTACATTTTCTTGTGATTTATCAATCGCAACCTGCATCATTTCTCGCTCAGGCGAAAACCAAAAACCATTATACACGGTTGTTGCATATCTAGGCATTAACTCATCTTTAAAATGTGCAGCTTCACGATCAAGCGTAATGCTTTCAATAGCACGGTGAGCTTTTAGCATGATTGTTCCGCCTGGTGTTTCGTAACAACCTCGACTTTTCATACCAACAAAACGATTTTCAACTATATCAATTCTACCTATTCCATGCTTACAACCGATATCGTTTAGAGCTTTTAACATATTTGCAGGACTCAGCATTGCTCCATTTAATGCTACAGGGTCACCTTTTTTATATTCTATTTCAATCGTCTCTGATTCATTTGGCGCTTCTTGTGGACTGTTTGTCCATCTCCACATGTCAGCTTCAGGTTTTGCATTTGGATCTTCAAGAACCAATCCTTCATATGATATGTGCAATAAATTTGCATCCATAGAATATGGCGATTTATTTCCCTTTTTTTCTATTTTAATATTATTTTTAGCAGCGTAAGCCATCAATTTTTCTCTAGAATTCAAATCCCATTCGCGCCATGGGGCTATAATAGTTAAGTCTGAGTTCATACTGAGGTATCCAAGTTCAAATCTAACTTGGTCATTGCCTTTACCAGTTGCACCATGGCTTACAGCGTCGGCTCCGGTGAGTGCTGCAATTTGGGCTTGTCTTTTGGCAATAAGTGGGCGAGCAATAGAAGTTCCCAAAAGGTACTCTCCTTCATAAATTGCATTAGCTCTAAACATGGGGAAAACGAAATCTTTTACAAATTCTTCTTTTAGGTCTTCTATAAAAATATTTTCTGGTTTTATTCCTAGTTCAATCGCTTTTATGCGAGCAGGTTCGAGTTCTTCACCTTGACCAACATCTGCCGTAAAAGTAACAACTTCACAATTAAATTCATCTTGTAACCATTTGAGTATAATACTGGTATCTAATCCGCCAGAATATGCTAAAACAACTTTTTTTACATCTTTCATTTTATTGTCTCCTTTAACTTGAGCAAAGCTCTAGTTAAATTCCTTTCACTAAAGCTTGCCCTGTGGGCAGAATATTTCATTTTATTGTCTCCTTTAACTTGAGCAAAGCTCTAGTTAAATTCCTCTCACTAAAGCTAACCTTTTGGTAGAGGGTAGAAATATATGAGTATATTTAGGTAAAAACTTTTGTTTTTTATGAGAAAAATCATTTAATTTTATAATTTAAGTGAGTATTTTATCCAAATATACTAAAAAATTAGCTTATATATGTATTTTGATAAACAATAGCGTAAAAATATATATTGCAAAAATCGTTCCAAACAATGTAAATTTAAAATTTGTTTTGCTACAATTTTACAAATTAAGCTTAAAGGGATAGATTTGAGAATCGATAAATTTTTAAATAGTGTAAATATAACAAAAAGAAGAGCGATTTCGGACGACATGTGTAAAAGTGGTGTTGTTAGTATAAATGATACTATCGTAAAACCTGCAAAACCTGTAAAGGTAGGAGACACGATAAGTATAAAATATCTTGAAAAAATTGTTAAATATGAAGTTTTGCAAATCCCTGTTACCAAAACGATACCAAAAAGTGCGCAAAGTGAATATGTAAAAATGCTAGGAGCATAAAATGTTTGATGTAGCAAAAGATAAATTTGAAAAAATATTTAGAAATGATATATCGCCAGATGAGGCTAAAAAATATCTAGTAGAATTATATAAAAGAGGTGAGCGGGCAGAAGAGATTGCTGCCGCCACTGAAGTTATGAGGGAGTACTCTATTAAATTGATAATTTCACAAGCACTAAGAGACGAACTGATTGATGTGGTGGGAACAGGAGGGGATAAAAGTAATAGTTTTAATATCTCTTCAACTACTGCTTT
>CAZYTB010000112.1:0-7235 GCA_964650375.1 uncultured Campylobacterales bacterium
GTGCGAGGAATTTAACTAGAGCTCTGCTCAAGTTAAAGGAGACATTAAAATGAATCGATTTGGTATAAGATTTTCATTTAGTACTTTTGGTGAATCTCATGGAGTGGCAATCGGTTGTTTGATAGATGGAATGCCAGCTGGGATAAAAATGAATCTTGATTTTATACAGAGTGAATTAGATAGAAGAAAACCAGGACAAAACAAGTTTGCAACTGGGAGAAAAGAGAGTGATACCGTCGTGATTTTAAGTGGTGTTTTTGAAGGAGAGAGCACAGGAACTCCAATAGAGCTTATTATTTACAATGAAGATCAAAAAAGCAAAGACTACACAAATATAAAAGATTTGTTTCGTCCGGGACATGCTGATTTCACATATTATAAAAAATATGGCATCAGAGATTATAGGGGAGGAGGACGAAGCAGTGCAAGAGAAACAGCCTCAAGAGTGGCAGCTGGCGCTGTTGCAAAGTTGGTATTAAGAGAACTTGGTATTGAAGTAAAAAGTGGGATTTGTGCAATCGGCGGTATTGAAGCAAATGATTATGATTTCTCACATGTAGGAGAAAGCCAGATTTATGCACTAGATAAAAATCAGGAAGAAAAATGGAAAGAGACTATATTAGAAGCTAAAAATTCTCATGATTCTGTAGGAGGTATAGCACTTGTTAAAGTTATAAATCCTCCAATTGGGCTTGGTGAGCCAATTTATTATAAATTAGATGCTATTTTAGCATCTGCTATGATGGGTATAAATGGCGTAAAAGCCGTAGAGATTGGTGAAGGATTTAACGCATCAAGCATAAAAGGCTCAAAAAATAATGATCAAATTTCACAAAATGGGTTCTTAAGTAATAAAAGCGGAGGCATACTCGGTGGAATCTCAAATGGAGATGATATTGACATAAAAATTCATTTTAAACCAACCCCGTCTATATTTATAGAGCAAAATACTATAGACAAAGATGGATATGAGCGAGTTTGCTCACTAAAAGGCAGGCATGATCCGTGTATCGCAGTGCGGGGAAGTGTTGTAGCTGAAGCTATGGCTGCAGTAGTTGTTGTTGATATGTTACTTTTAAATATGAGTTCAAAAATAGAGAATATAAAAAAAGTTTATGTACAATAGAAAAAATATTTTTAAGATTATTGCCATAATCATAGTCGTTGTTTTGGTTATTGTATTTGGTGGTTATAATCGAAAAATAAAGCCTGAACCTAAAATTGAAATGGTAAAAAAGATAAAACAGGAAACAGTTAAAGAATATCCTTTTAGAAAGTATCTACATGTGAAAAATTTCTATAAAAGTCTTTTGCCTGAATCTATAGATATTTGCCTAAAATATAATATTCCACCAGCTGCAGTATGGGCAATCGCAGGTTTGCAATCTGGATATGGCAGATGGTATGTTTCAAAAATCACGGGAAATATATTGGGTCTTAGTGCCGGAAAAGGTGATGCTAGCCTGCCTTCTCTTTATATTCCTAATATATTAAATTTTCCTGATAGAGTATTGTATACGGAAAAAGATATAAAAAAATATGACAAGAGTGAATTGAGTTGGAAAAAAAGACCACCAAGTTTTAAAAAAGATTATAGACCAAAAAATATCGCCGGAACAACTAAAAATTTAGATTTTTTCGAAAATAATCCTAAAAAAAGGATAAAAGCAAATTTAGCTTGCATAGAAGATTTCGCTAAAAACTGGATAAGCCTAAATTCAAAATTAAAAACTTTTGCAGATGCAAGAAAATTTTTAGATAATGAAGTCAAACTTTATTCAAAAGAGATTTTATTTGATAGAAATTTAAATATAAAATTTATCAATATGATAGGTGGAAAGAAAAATTCTTTCAGCTATAGAAAAACATGGCCTAGAAAAGTTAACCTTATTATGGATAGAGTTGGTTTAGTAAAACTCACAAAATCCTTACATGTAAAGGATAAAAATTTTGATGAGTTATGGTAACTTCCCAAGTCCTAAACTTATCCAAAATGGAAAAGTATGACTAGAAGTCCCCCAAGAATAAGCAAGATTCTTATTATAGGAGCTCTGGATTCATTCACTAAACCATAAGATAAAAGAGCTAATCCAATCGAGATTTTTATAAAAGATACAGTTGCTAAAAAAAAGTGTTGGTCTGGGTAGATCAAATATTTATTTGCTATAAAAGCAATTGGTATGATATACAAGCCAATTCCTAAACGCATAGCTTTTGAAGCCACTTTTAGCCAGTTTGTCTCAGCTATACCCGCCGCGATAAACACGGTACCACAGACAGGAGGGGTGATGGTTGAGAGAAGTGCAAACCAAAAAATAAAAAGATGAGTTTGCAGTGGTAATAGCCCATACTCTTGTAAAATTGGGCCTGCTACAGACACACATATAATATATGCAGCAGTTGTCGGAACTTCCATGCCTAAAATCAAGCACGCCAGTGCTGTTAAGATAAGAGCCAACCAAAGTTGCCCACCAGATAAAAATAAGATTTCAGAAGTAATCTTTACTCCAACACCAGTAATATTTAATACCCCAATTATAATGCTAGCACAAATAATGACTGAAGCAATCATGGATATTTGTCTAGAAGCAACTATGCAAGCTTTTACAAATTTTGTGGCCCATCCTTTTAGTGAAACATTCCAATCCTTATCCACCAAGAGTAGGAAGACACTTATAAAAATAGCTATTGCGGCAGAATATTGAGGTGTTTTTCCTATAATTAAAAGTGCAAATAGAAGAGCAGAAAATGGTATTAGAAAAAATGGTGCTAATTTAACTACAATTTTTAAAGTTGGTATATCTTCATCACTCATAGCTTCTAAATGATATTTTTTAGCAAAAATATCAACTCCTATCCAAACCGTAAAGAAAAATAGTATAGCAGGAAAAATTGCCGCACTCATAATGACTGAGTACTTTACACCTAATAATTCAGCCATTATAAAAGCCCCCGCTCCCATAAGAGGAGGCATGATCTGACCGCCAGTGCTAGCCACTGCTTCAACAGCAGCAGCTAAACTTGCAGGGTAATTTAACCTCTTCATCGTGGGAATTGTGAAAGCACCGGTTGAAGCAACATTTGCTGATGCTGAGCCTGAAATAGAGCCAAAAAAAGCAGAGGCCAAAACAGAAACTTTTGCAGCGCCACCTCTTAATCTTCCTGCAAGTTTTGTAGAAATTGCCATGAAGGCATTGCCACCCTCACCAATACCAACAAATGCGCCCAAGATAACAAATACTGCGATAACAGTAACAGAAACTCCTGTCAAACTTCCGTATATGCCACCCTCAGCTATAACTAAAGTCCCCAAGAAACTATCTAGTGGAATTTCTTGATGACCAAAATTACCAGGGATATATTGTCCAAATAAACCATAAGCCAGCGCTATCAAAGCAGTTAAAGGCAGAGCTAATTTTATAGCTCGTCTTGCCATTTCTAAAACACTCAAGATAAGTGTAATAGCCACAAAATACTGAAGTGGCCCTTCTAGAGAACCATACTGATCTTCTAAGTTGGAATGATTAAATAAAATATAAAATGAAGAAAGCAGTGCTAATACCAACAAAATATAACCAAAGTATTTTACACCCTTAGATACATCCTTATCGTTACCAAATAAAAAAACCCATGGCAAAACTAAAGCCAAATGCATAGGCCTTGTGACTAAATTTGGCAATAGACCCGTAAATATTAAATATATATGAAAACCGACAGTAATAAAAGCTAAAAGTACTACAACCAAATAAATTTTTGATTGTAGCTTGTTTTTGAGTTCACTCATTTAAAAAATTTATCTTAACCTAGCTGGAACATTTGCTTTAATTTCATTATAATATTTTAAAGCACCTTTATGAAGTTTTACATGAAACATATTTAGATTTTTGGTTGTTATTGCTTTCCACCAAATATTTTGTTTTTCTAAGTTTTTCTTTGACTCCCAAAATGCTTTTGTAAATTCATAAGCAGTTTTTTTACTCATATATGTTGTAGTATAAACCCCAACAGGCAGAGTTGTAGTAACAATATCTTTGTCGATGCCAGGATATGTACCTGCAGGAATAATCAATTTTGTTCTCTTGGTTTTTTTGACCTCAGCATCGCTCATGCTTAAAAGTTTAATTTTTGTAGTTGCTGCTGCTTCTATTACATTTGGTGCCGGGAACGACCCAGCTGTTGCAAAACCATCTATTTGGCCATTTTTTAACGCAGCTACTGCACCTGAGAGTTCAGCATTAATTAATTTTACTTTACCCTTTAATCCAAATAAGTTTATGTATTTTGTAGCCTCTTTTGCTCCAAAACTTCCCTTTCCAATTAAAATAGTTTTGCCTGCTAAATCAGCATAAGAATTTATATGAGAATCCGCTCTTACTACCATATGCATTGTCAAAAAAGGAATAGGAAATAAAGCCCTGATTTTTTCATAATCTTTAGGGTTATCTTTTTTAAACATCGCTTTTCCAGCAAGAGCGAGTTTTATCAAAACAGGCGGAGTCGTAAAAACATAGTTTCCTTTTCTTTCTCTAGCTTCTTTTACATTTTGAACAGATCCTTGACTCTCTTCTATGGTAATATTTAGTTTTCCATCAGTAATCTTATTTATATTTTCCCCAATTTGAACAGCCATTTGATAGTACGAAGAAGTAGATTTTGCCGATTTATAGGTTATCCTGGTGCTGTCAGCTTGTAAATTTACCCCCAACATAAAAAGCACAATTAGTGATGCAATTTTCAATAGTTTCATTTTTTTGCTCCTGATTATTAAATTTAAAAAATTATATCAGTTTAAGATTAAGTATAGCTATTTTAGAGTTTAAAAAAAGGATTTTTTTTATAATAGTGTAAATTAGTAGCATATTAGTTGATTTACAGCAAGTACTGCAAAAATATATTGGTTAATAGGAAAATTAAGGTTGTGATTAGTATAATTCATCAAGGGGATAAAAATTGAAAATTAAATTAGATGAAATTCGCGTCCATAAAAGGGTTATCGGCACTTTAAAACAGTATAAACTTTTTTTAAATTCGCTTCCTCAGATTAAAGATATCTTGATTGATGCAAAAAATAATAAGTGGCTGTATTTTAAAAAATGGTTAAATATTCATACCTTAATGATGGATAAATTTGGAAAATCATCTCTTTTTTTTATAGGACAAAGGACTTATTTTAATTCTGTATGGCCTGAAAATATCACTAATTTTATAGAGGCATTTAAATCAATTAATACTACTTATCAAAACACTCATAAAAATGGAGATATTGGATATTATAAATATCACCAGCTTTCACAAAATAGCTACTGCATTACATGTGTGACTCCATATAATGATTATTTTAACCTTGGAATTATAAAAGGAATTACAGATTTATTTCATACCGCAGGTTCTTTTTCCTGGATTAGCTTTGAAAAAACCAGTAAAAAATATAAAAAAAAATATAATGATTTTTACAAAATACGAATCATTGTAGAAATAATTAATGAAAAAGAATACATAAAAAGAATTAATTTTGATCAGTCAGAGGATAGCTGGGTAAATAACCAAGTTAAATTAACTGATAGTTTACTTCAAGAACTTATGCAAACATTTCAAACAGTAACTGATGAACTTAAAATAAGATCTATAACAGATACATTGACAGGGCTTCACAATCGTCTTTATTTTGAGCAACTTATAGAAGAAAAATTAAGCTATTTTCATCGTTATAAAAACAATATGACATTGCTTATAGCTGATATAGATTTTTTTAAGTCAGTAAACGATACTTATGGACATCCTGTGGGAGATGAAGTGCTAAAAATTATAGCATATATAATAAAAAGCAACACAAGAATAAGTGATATCGTTACGAGATGGGGTGGCGAAGAGTTTGCAATATTGCTATATAATACTTCTTTGAAACAAGCTGAGCGCATTGCAGAATTAATAAGAAATAAAGTTGCCGAGCACAAGTTCAGACTGATAAACAAGCATATTACTATTAGTATAGGAATTAGTACAGCACAAAAAAAAGATACTGTAGCTAGTTGGTTTAAAAGAGCAGACGATGCATTGTATGATGCTAAGAAAAGTGGAAGAAATCGCGTGCGCATTGTTTAAAAAGAGCCTGTATTAAATGAATTCAGGCCCATTAAGACAAGCTTTGAATGTACTATTTTATAAGTTTACTTATTGCCTTAAATGCTTCATTTTTAGAGCTTACACACAACTCAAACAGCAATGATTCATAGGTAGTTATGATAGCTCCCTCTTTTGCCATTCTTTGTAAGGCTGTTTTTTTATCATATCCTTTTCTTGAACTGATACAATCACTTATAACAACAGGTATATAACCAAGAGCCAATAAATCTAATGCACTTTGAAGTACACAAACATGAGCTTCTATACCAAATAGTATGATAAACTTTTTATTTTGCTCTTTTATTGCCAAGCGTGTTTTTTCTGTTTTGCAACAACTGAAGGTAAATTTTTCATATACTTTTTGATCTTTTAATAAATCTTTAATTTGGCTTATAGTAGGTCCAATGCCTTGTGGATATTGCTCATTTAAAACAAAAGGTATTTCAAGAAGTTTTAAACCCTTTATGAGTTTTTCACAATTTTGTAACAATAACTCTTTTTGATTCATGTGAGGAAATAATTTTTCTTGTATATCTATAACAATTGCGAGTGTTTGATCAGTTTCTATTCTCATAGTGCCATCCTTGTTTATTTTAAAAAAGAGTCGGTTCTCTTAATGATTTTATTATGAAGCTCTTTCTGTGTAATCTTGAATAACCAAATTTTTTGATTTCACTTACATGCAGGATTGTTCCATAACCTTTGTGTCTTGCAAACGAATAATTTGGAAACTCATCTTGAACCCTATACATGTAAGAATCCCGACTCACTTTTGCCAAAATACTAGCCGCACTAACTTCAGCTATCTCTGCATCTGCTTTTATCATAGTCTTAATACCACTGATTCCAAAAGAACTATTTCCATCCATTAAAATTTCACAATCGTTAAAATACTCTTTTATCACACTTATCGCATATCCCAAACAGTAGCTCAAACCTCTTTCATCTATCATATTGTTATCACAAAAAATTATCTTATATCTTGCAGAGTGTTTAATTATAGCAAAAAGTTCATCTCTTTTCTTCTCGCTTAGTATTTTTGAGTCAGCCAGACTTTTTATCTTCTTATCTAAAACTACACCAGCAACAACTAAAGGACCCGCAACACAACC
>CAZYTB010000113.1:0-7037 GCA_964650375.1 uncultured Campylobacterales bacterium
ATAAAAACTTATCTAAATTTTCCTGGATTTTAATAGGTCTTTTTTTCCTTAACGAAAAAAGCCAGCATAAAGCTGGCTTTTTAGGGTTTAAAGCTGAAATATATTAGCTCACATTAAAATGTCAACTGAGTACGTAGCGTGAATTGATGAATACCTGTCTCTGCACTATCACCCTCTCTTAATACAGCTGAATCCTGAATATCAAATGCATAGCGATAATCAGCCATCAATCGAATATTACGGTTTAAATACCAGTTCAATGCAAATGTAAGAGCAGTTTCTTCGCCTCCGACTATATCACCAGAGTTTAGGTCATTCCCATCAATCCGGGTGGCAAACTCCCAGGCTCCCCAGGTACCTTTTTCCAGACTAAATGGATTTGCTGGATTTAATCGTTTGAATTTACCTTGTGAGGCTTTGTAAGAACGAGACTCGCCTGTTAAAGTCCATGCAGCCTGTACATAATAAGCATTAAAATC
Source organism: uncultured Campylobacterales bacterium (assembly GCA_964650375.1). Lineage (GTDB taxonomy): Bacteria > Campylobacterota > Campylobacteria > Campylobacterales > Sulfurospirillaceae > JAADIZ01. The sequence continues at coordinate 480 of CAZYTB010000113.1, forward strand.
CAGCCCACTCATGTCATTATTACGTGAAAGCCAGGTATGCGCATACTCACCTTGCACCGAGAAAGGACCGAACATGTAGGCCGCATCGAAGCCCGCTAACGTAGCACCATCGACATTCGTGATCCCTGATACTGCACTCGTATCAGTAAAATACAAATTCGACATATTTGTCGTTTCGTACTTGAAGCGAACATTTCCATCATTCAGGTTACGATAACCCACATTGGCCCCTAAGTGCAATAGGTGAGTCGCAGACAAAATTGGCGCAATAGTGGCCCGAGATGTAATTCCCCAGCCCCCCGTACTGGCTTGATTAATAGATGAACCATAGCCACCAAATTGTGCTGACCAGTTTTCACCTGAAGAATTTATCCTCACACCAAGCGCTCGATCAAATAGCGGTGCTGTTAGTGAAGATACCAATGAACGTTCAGTAAACATGATATCGTTAGAGCTTTCTTGCAATTCTAAACTAATGGTTTGCTTTTGATTACCCACTGTAATATCAAACCAGTCCAATCCTCTGTATTTAACGAATAAATCTTTAATCCTGACTTTATTACCTGCAAAATCAAATTGCGCCTTAAAATCATAATCAGTCCATAAAGTTCCTGCAGCATAAAGACGTGCACGACGAAGCTCAAAACCTTCTGTCGGTGCAGGATCAAAATCCTGACCATTTGCACTAAAATTCACATCGGCCTGAATACGGCCTCCCATTTTAAATTTAAACGCTTTATCAACCGTTTCTACTCGAAAGCCTTTTGAATCAAGCTTGACGACCACATCATCGCCTTTTTTGGCAGCTTTCTGTTCAGCTTTAATCACTTTCTGTTGAGCTAAGGTATCATATTGAGTTTGACTAATAACACCATTTTGCAGCAACACTTCTCTCAGACTCAAGTCTTGACCATGACTACCGGGAACCTTTTGTTTAGTCAGGCTATCATACTGAGCGGGAGTAATTGAGCCATTTTGTAGTAATGTATCAAGCAGAGTCATATCTTCTGCAAATGTAGCTGTATTACCCAGCATTAATATTGAACCCAGAGCCAGAATTCTGGCTGTTTTATTAATCACCATTAAATATGCATCCTAAAGTCAATTCAAATAAATTTTTCGTCATAGTAGAGGATGTTTATGACAGGATTATGACAAATGACAAATGACAAATTTAGGATATTTATTATGCATACAAAATTAAGGTGCCAAGACTGCATTGCCCGGCCTATAAATAGGATTTAATTCAGCGCACACTAACCGCTGCGGCTTTCTAGTAAACGATTTTAGTCGATAGAACTAACTCTAAACATTTGAAACAGGGGAAATACTCCATCTCGCCAAGTATATTTTCATAGGAGCGGTTTTTAGCCGCGAAATAATACCTGCCTGATTCTATTTCGCGACTGAAGAACGCTCCTACGATTGAGAAGAAGCCCGTTAATGATAAGTGGTGACCACTACTACCAAAAGCTGCCCGCCTGTATGACTTCAGATTCTCCCGTCAAACGCTTCTGGCTCATTGCTTTTAAATACTGGTAAATTTCCTCTGCTGCCCGTTGCTCTTTAACTCCCCAGTTCAAAACTCTCCCGGCACAATAACGCTGACGTAACAACTGATCAACTTGCTGTGATTTAGCACGAACAAGGGAGACAATACCCTGCCATACTTCATTGTCTATACATAGGGTATCTTTAGTCTTTCTGGTTTGTTCCAGAAAAGCTTGTACTGCTGGCTTATGCTTAATTGCCCATGAGCGATTAAACACATATCCGATACTGGGTACCTTTGCCTGTATACCCAGGCCCTGCAATATATCATTGCCTGTGATCAATACAGTATACCCTTCAGCTTCCATCCGAACTGCATAGTGCCAATAAGTCAAAAGAGCATCAACACGCTGACGTAACATTTGCTGGCTTAGCAAGGGCGGCGCGCCATAAATTTTTTCCGTGCTGGTAAAGACATCAACCAGCCCTTGTTTTTGCATGAGTGCCTGGAGCAATAAACTGTTTTTATCCAGCTCCCCCCCTGCAATCGCTAATTTTTTATTTTTTAAATCTGCGATGTTTCTAATGGGACTATTCTTAGCAACCACTAATGCTCCAGTCGTATTGGAATAAGGGTAAAAAGTAAAGTCCTGTCCTAAAGCACGTTGCCGCGACACCCAGATCCAGTCCGCAACAATCATATCAACGGCACCCGATAATAAAGCGATCTTACCCGCTTGTGGATTAGCCATTTTTATGACTTGCACACGATAATGATCATTTTCTAGCATTTGAGCCTGCTGCATTGCCGTTAATTCCCAATTGACAGTACCAAATGCCAGTACTCCCAGGCGGATGACTGTTTTCTCACTGGCAACACAAAACTGACAGATAAATATTGCACAAATAAAAACTATTTTTTGATAGGTTTTCATAAAATATGTTCCAAATTAAGGCTATCTAGTTGATTATACCTAGTCACAGGTACGGAAATTAGACGACAGTTTAACAATGGGAGTACAAAGGAGCCATGTTAATATAACCCGAAACTGCTAAGGAAAGTGTACGACATAACTTAGGCAACCGTAGGATGGGCAAAGGTCTTTTTCGTGCCCATCAATACTCCGCACAGGCGTTTAGCTATCTCGTTTAACCTGATGGGCACGCTGTCGTTTTGCCCACCCTACCGCTTTGTAAATGCTTAAAACATTTCATTCACGCTCCTTAGTGCATATAAAATTCTAGCTTTTATTTTAGGCTCAGCTGAATATTGAGTTGCAAGCAAAACCGCTTGTATATAAGACACTTATTATCATAATATATTAAACTCAGTGTCAATATTATAACGGATGCTTTGACACTAAAAATATTTTTGCTATCTCTAGAAAACTTAGCTATTGTTGAGCGACACACCCCATGGTAATGATAATTCGGGGCGCAAAGAAATTATAAACGAGAAAATATCAATGACGACTTATGTAGATGCGGCACTTTTTGTTTATACCGACGCAACCAAGCTATTAAATGATGAAATTCATAGCAATAAGTTTGGCACACATATTAGCTCAGTAGCGCTAAACGAATTACAACAAAATCCAGCGCATTACCTAAAAAATATTCAACACGCTGTAATAGCAGGATCACTTATTGATATTAAGGAGATATTAAATCTTGCACTTGAATTTCATTTTAGCGTAGGCTTAATCCCCGATAAATCTGAAAAAAAACTGATCAAATCCTTTTGCCTTGCTACTGATACAGATAATGCCATCGACCTGGCTTTACAAGATACAGCTCAGGCAATCGACCTAGTACTATGTAATGGACAGATTTTACTTTTTAGAGCGACAATGGGGCGCCTACCTTTACTCGGTGCAAGCATTAGTGCCACTAAATTCAAAACGTTAATGCAATCCTTGAAAAAAAGCTTTCAGCTTAAACTTCTGAGATTTGAATTCACCACAGCAAAAGGACAGCAATTAAGCACAGCTGCAAGTGGTTGTATCATCGTACAGCGACACAAAGGAAGCTTTATTTCAAAACTAATTGAAAATGACAGCTCTCTTTGGGATGGTTCTATTTCGTTACTGGTTTATTCACCGATCTCAATTATTGTTTATGGCAAAATTTTACTTGGGCTTTTATATGGCTCTAACACCACCACCCATTTACCTCAGGGTATTGGATTAATCAAAAGTAGCCAGATAAACATTAAAACTGACATTACACTTAAAGTCACTATTGATGACAGCTGTGAAACTCAAACTCCACTAGATTGCCAGACCTTGCCCAAAGCAGTTAGAGTCAACATCGGCAAGCGGCTAATTCAAAAAGAAACTTGCATTCAATCTGCTAAAGAAAGTATCAAAATCGCTTACCTCCCAAATGAAAAGGAACTAGAACAAGTCAGTCGGCAAAATATACCCTTTTTTTCCCATGCTTCTGAACAACGCTATCGTGAATTATTTACCTCGCTAAAAGATGATGCACAAATAAGTTCAATTTATATCACATTGATGGTGTTAAGCACTATGTTAGCGACCATAGGTCTGTTTCAAGGTAGCACCGCAGTAATAATAGGGGCTATGTTATTAGCCCCGTTAATGGCACCTATAGTTTCGCTGGCAATGGGTTTTTTGCGTGGAAACATAGAATTACTTAAAAATTCAGTGGCAAAAATCGTCCTCGGAATTATGCTCGCACTGCTGGCCTCTGCACTGATAACACAATTATTTCCGCATAAAATGATGTCCAGTGAAATGTCTGCCCGACTGAGCCCGAGTTTACTCGATCTGGCCGTCGCAATTATTGCTGGCATTGCCGGAGCCTACTCTAAATCATTTAAAGAAATCATGCAAAGTCTGGCAGGGGTTGCTATAGCAGTTGCCCTAGTCCCTCCTTTAGCGGTAGCAGGCATTGGCATTGGTCGGGCAAATTTAGACTTTTTTTTACATGCATTTCTACTTTTTTCCACCAACTTAATTGGTATCACACTGGCAGCAACGTTTACCTTTAGAATTCTCGGATTTTCACCCATTGTTTATGCCAAGCGAGGCATAGGGCTTGTTTTTGTTTTATTTCTCATCATTTCTGTTCCGCTTTACGCCGCTTATGACAGAATCGTTGAAACCATTTCTTTTCAATCAATTATGGAAAGAAATCGCTTTCTGGTCAATGGTAAATACATTATGATTCAAAATGCAAAATTAACCCACTCGGGCGACCTAAAGATTATTTCAGCTGAAATATTGACACGTGATGCCATCAACCGAAAAGACCTTATAGAACTGAAAAAGAAAATCAAACTCCATTTTGATGAAAAATTGATGATTAAACTACAAGTCTTACATATCCTCTAGCCATTTATTCCCCTGCTTGCCACCCCAACCAACTAAAATAAACGTCAAATATTCCTTTCAATTCAACTTATTATGAAAAAATTTTATTTATTTTTGCTACTCGTTATATCTGCAATATCCTTTGCGTTACTGCAGAATAAAAGTGGACCACAGATAAAACCCAGCGGCCTTAAGATTAAAGTCGGGATTATTGCACCTTTAAGTGGCGAATATATGAGCAAGGGTATGATGGGAATCAAAGGTATTAAAATAGCACAGCAACTTATTCCCTATCTAAATAATGGTGATGAAATAGAATGGGTGGCTAAAGATGACCAGGATACGCCTGAACAATCCATCAAAGCACTTAAAACGCTCATAGAAAAAGAAAAAGTTGCCGCCGTGATCATGCTTTCCGGCAGTGGTTCAGTCTTGGCAATTGCTAAGGTCGCAGAGCTATACAAGATACCTATTTTAACATTATTCGCTTCCCATCCGGATATTACTAAAAATAGTTCTTTTGTTAATCAATTTAGCTTTGATGATACCTTTCAAGCCTCCGTCGCTGCACTTTATATCCGTGATGAAATGTTGCTGGACAAAGTCGCCATCATCACGCAATCGAATAACGTGCATTTATTTTACCTGGCACAACAATTTGCACAGCAATTTAAAGCGGCAGAAGGAAAAATCACCGATACCTATGATTTACAAAAAAACGCACTCGATACGATTGAAGTTTTACAGGCAATTAGGAATAAAGATCCCCAATTACTGTACCTCCCGGTTTCCCTGGCCAATGTATTCAAGATCAAATTAGCTTTAGCAGAACTCGACTGGGAACCCGCTATCATGGTTAGCGATGGTATATTAGCCAGTGTCCGAGCGCAAAATTTATACCCACTTAGCTTAATGAATGAAGTCATTGCAATTGATGCATTTTCTTATGATACAGAATTTACCGATTTTGGAGAGCATCTGCTAAAACAAGCGACTTCAATGGATATTAGCCATAAAAACATTGGTACTTACGGCGCACTTGGAATGGAAGGGTACGCTCTATTAATCATGGTAATGAACCAATGCTCTGTACAACACAATTTATCAATTTGCATTAATGATAAAATACGCTCAACCTCAAAATTTGAAGGGATCAAAGGCTTCATTTCTATTGATGCACAAGGCAAAGCACATCGTTCACTGGTGGTAAATAGATTAAGAAATGAAGTGACAGAATTTGTTGTTCAAGTCTATTGATATTAGATACGCGACCCAAGTCTAAAAAAGCAAGAATTTATGATTTTCTAAGGCTTCCTTAGAAAATCTATTGCTTACTTCATAACAGGCTAAAACTGTTTAACTCATACTCTACTAAGGGACATGGAAAAAATAATTATCCGTTCCTATTAGTCGTATCACCTCCTTTATCGTAGGTTGGAATAGCGCTAGCGTTTTCCGACATTTTTTGGTGATATTATCAAACATGGATATCCACCCAAGGCGGAGAACGCTAACGCTATTTTACCCTACTCACAATATTTATTAACGGCTAAAGATGTTAGCAAATGCTCAAAAGCGAATTAGGCCGCTGCGGCCATCAATCAGAGAGTAACAAAATCAATGACTTACAATTTTGTTATTCAAGAGCGAATTAGGCCGCCCGCGGCCATCAAACAGAGAGTAACAAAATCAATGACTTATAATTTTGTTATTCAAGAGAAACGTATGC
>CAZYTB010000114.1:0-7014 GCA_964650375.1 uncultured Campylobacterales bacterium
ATTACTTAATTTATAATTAGGTATCCTGTCCCCGGAATTCCTAATATTGAAATTTATATATTTTATAAGTCATAAATAATAATGCAGCTAAACCAATTAAAACGGCTAATAATCCTAAGTTCATTACAAATCCTTTAAATTTTTTATATTTTTTAATATAAGTACAAATAAAAAACAAATTATTATAGTAATTATAAGTATAATTCCAAATATGCTATAAACAGATATTCTATCAGAAAGAATATGATTTTTAAACATCCAAGCAATCAGAGATGTATCTATAGCGACAAGTGTCACAAACACAACTTTTAAAAATCCAATAAACTCTTTTATTTCATCTATTTTTGCCATGAAGTATTGTAGCCAATTAAATTAAACAAGTCAAAAGGAAGATGTAAAAGTAGCCTTTTTCTTAAAAGATAAAACTTAAGGGAAAATAATTAGGTATACTGTCCCCAGAACTGTAAAAATTGGGCATAAAAAATGCCAAGACTAAATTTTAGTCTTGGCATTGTAATATACTCTACTAAATTATAAAATTAGAAATTATATTTTGCGATAAATCTAAAGTTTTGATAATCATTTTTTGTAGTAGCATCATATGATACATTTGCATATCTAACTTGTGCACTTAGTCCTTTTAGAGAACCAGCAAAATGGTAAGTTGAATCTACATCCCACTCATTTGCATCTAAACCTGCTCCACTATAATCACTGTATGAAGCATAACGAGTAAATGCTGTCCATCCTGCTACACCAACTTTTGAAAAGTCATAAGATACTTTTCCTTGGTAAGAGTCTACACCAGCACCATTGCCTGAAAGTTTTTGAATTGAGTTGTATGATGGATCACTACCATTACCCCAACCGCCTCTTACTGGGCCATCATTGTTTGTACTAGTATATGCAACCATTAAACCTAATCCGTTAAATTTAGCTCCAGCTTTTACGCCATATAAATTTGAATCAAATGCATCGCTTTTAAATCCAATTAATTGTGCGCCAGCATAAAAGTTATTCATTGCAAAGTTTGCATCTAGATAATAATCTTGTGTTTTATCATTGGCACCACTTACCATACTATTATTATATACATATTGTCCACGTAATTTTACACCAGAAAAATTTCCTGCTGCATATACTGTATATACAGGGTCATCAACATGAGCAACTGAACCATTTCTATTTGTCCACTCAGTTACAGCACCACCTACTAATGTCACATCTTTAAGAGATGTATTTACAACTGTTAAACCTGTGAAATAATCTCTTATAAATCTTGAGCCGCTGTCACTTACAAGTGGAGTACCAATGTGTTGACGACCAACTTTTATCATAGTTTGATTTATACTGTATCCTAAGTAAGCTTCACTAAGAAGATTTACAGCTGGCATACTGCCATCTGGACCATCGCCTACATCAATGCCTAGATTATGAGAACTTTGGAATTCAAAACCAGCGCTAAAACCATTAAAAGTTCCAGTTTTGTAATTTAATTTACCACCTACAGAATTTGCACCAAAATCATTATTAGCGCCATCTACTGAATAGAGCATATAATATTCTTGAAGTTGTCCGCTTACTTTACCTTCTTTGAATGCACCAGCAAGTGTATCTGCAGCGAAAGCGCTCGCAGTTAGACTTACAACTGTTATAGCCGCCAAGCTAAGTTTAGCTAATTTCATATATTTCTCCTTGAAAAAATTTTTAATACGGAAGTATTGTAGCACAAAGTTTTGGAAAAATCAATAAAAAGAAGGGTAAAAGAGGGAAAAATTTATATATTGTTACAAAAAAGAGTAAACGAACGGTAAAGATTGTGATTTTAGTATATAAAAATAATAAAATAAATATAAATTTTACTTTTCAGGATAACTCTTGTCTGTAAGCACCCTCGCGCGAAGTAACATGAATAACCAATATAACCAATCTGTCATCTTCTTTCTTATATATAACTCTATATGAACGAAGTTTTAAACGATATAGACTTTCGGTCTGTCCTTGAAGTTTTTTTGCAAGAAATATCAATCTCTAATCCTCTTTGGAGAGCAAATGAAAAATAAAACAGAGACTGATAGCCTCTGTTTTTATACAGCTCTGTAATTTATAGATGAGGTAAAGTTAGGATATATTTAATATCCAAACATTAGGTTTGGTAACCATAAAGATATGATTGGAATATAAGTGATAAGTAGTAGTCCCACTAATATAGTAAGAGCCCATGGAATGGATGCTACTACTACTTCTTGTAGGCTAAGTCCTGTTATGCCGCTTGCGACGAAGAGGTTTAATCCTACTGGTGGGGTTATCATACCTATCTCCATATTGATTACCATTATAACTCCGAGGTGGATTGGATCTATGCCTAAAGCTATTGCTATCGGTAATAGTAATGGAACTGTTATCATTACGACTGAGCTAGGTTCCATAAATTGACCCATAACAAAAAGTAAAACATTCACTATCATCAAAAATACGATGGGTCCTACATGTGCTTGGATTATCATATTGGTGATATATTGGGGAATGCTTTGGTCTGTTAGAAAAAATGAAAAAATCATAGCATTTGCGATGATAAAAAATATCATTGAACTTGTCATCGCAGCGTCCAATAGAACTTTGTATATCTCTTTAAATTTTAAATCCCTATACACAAAAAAAGATATAAAAAAAGCATAAAATGCACTCGCTGCCGCTGCTTCTGTTGGAGTAAATACACCACCATATATACCACCAATTATAAGCACAATTAGCATCAGAGCCCAAAAAGCTTCTTTAAATTTTTTTAGTCTTTCTTTAAATGGTGCCATTTTTGTCCGCTTAAAGCCCAATCTTTTAGCACCAATATAAGTAACAACCATCAGCATAAAGCCTATAAGCAAACCTGGAATGACTCCTGCCATAAATAATTTACCGATAGATTGATCTGCTGTAACACCATATACAATAAATACAATAGAAGGCGGTATCAAGATACCTAAACTTCCTGCAGTTGCAATAGTACCTATGGCATATTTTGTAGGATACCCTGCTTCTTTTATGGCACCGTACATGACAGAACCAATCGCAACAACTGTGGCAGGTGAACTGCCTGAAACAGCAGCAAAGATAACACTTGCAAAAATAGCTGCAATCGGAAGACCGCCTGGAAGATGTCCTACTATCGATTTTGCAAATTCTATGATCCTGGTTGAGGCGCTTCCTTTTGATAAAAAACCACCTGCTAGTATAAACATCGGAATCGCCATCAAAGTGTATTGATCTAATCCGTCAAATACCCGAGATGGAACTCCCATCAGATTAAAATTTGTAAACATAAGTGCGGTGACCAAAGTGCTAGTACCTAAACTAACGGCAACAGGCACACCAATCAACATCAATGCGAAGAGCAAGATGAAAAGAGTTGCTATCATCATAATGGCTCTCCTTTTTCTACTTCCACATCAGCTCCTGATCTCTCTGATGCATCGTGAATGATTTCAAATTCTGTATTTTTTAAAACCTTGTCTGCATCTTCTTTAGCTACCTCATAAATTTTTTCACCAGCCCTATAAGCAGCTCCAGCAAAAGCCAATGGAAGAACAAGTGTTGGTATCCATGTGGGAATATCCAATTCAACACTTATATCATTTAGTTCTATTAAAACCAATATAAGTTTATAACTCAAATACGCCATAACTGATAGATAAATAAATGAAAGTGTATGAGCAAATATCATAAATGCTTTAGCGATAGGTGATGGAAGTTTTTCTAAAAGTATAGTCACTTGTATGTGAATTCCTCTTTTAAATCCATAAGCTGCACCAAAAAGTGCTCCCCATATAAATGCATAATTTGTCAGCTCACCTGCCCAAGTTAAACTTTCATTAAAGGCATACCTGAGGACAACATTTACAAAAGCGATTGTCACCCCTACTAGCATGCCTGCGACTGCTAAGTTCCTATTGATAGTGGCTACGCCGATATCCAATATAGAAAAAAACTTTCCCATAATAACCCCTATATATAAAAGAGATCACTTAAAGTGATCTCGCTGTTTTACTCTTAATTTCACAGAAAGTTTTTGCTAAGACAAAACCGCTTTCGCTACTACTTTTGAGCTGCTTTTATCATGTCTTCACCAATTACACCATAAAACTGAGGATAAATTGTAACCATGATTTTTCTCCATGCTTCTCTTTCTTTTGGTGTCAAGGTGATAATTCTAAGCTTTCCTGATTTTTTTGCATAAGCTTTTATTTTTGCTAAAAATGTACTTTCAAGTTTAGCTGCTTCTTTTCTTTCATATATAGTTGACTCGTTCATAGCTTGTATGATTTTTGGCTTAAGATTTGCTGGAAATTTATTCCAAAAGCTTTTACTCATAACTACTAAATAACCTAAATAACCATGATTAGAAAGAGTTAAACTGCTTTGTACTTCATAGAATTTTTTTGTATAAAAGTTAGAGAGTGGATTTTCGCCTCCATCAACAACACCTTGCTGAAGTGCTGAATATACTTCTGAAAAAGGCAACACTAGAGGATTTGCTCCAAGAACTTTAAACTGAGCTTCAAGTACTTTTGAACTCATAATTCTAAATTTTTGACCTTTAGCATCCTTTGGCCATACGAGAGCTTTTTTACTTGTTGAGAGGTCCTTAAAACCATTGTCCCAATAATTAAGTGCAACAAAGCCTTTTTTGGTTACTAAATCTTTTAGCTTTTGGCCTATAGGACCATCCATAACTGCGTGAAGATGATTTGTGTCTCTAAATAAGAAAGGTAAGTCAAATAGTTGAAGTTGTGGAACAAGGCCTGTAAATTTTGAGAAACTAGGAACTGCCATCTGTACATTTCCTATCTTTAAAGCTTTCATAACAGCTTTATCGGTATATAGTTGAGAATTTGGGAAAACTTTTACCTCTACTTTTCCATTTGTCAACTCTTTAACTCTTTTAGCAAAAAAGTCGGCTGCTTTACCCTTAGGTGTGTTTGGACTTACAACATGTGAGAACTTGATAGTATACTCAGCCGCAAATGTTGAAGAAACTAAAAACGCTGCAACAACAGCAATTTTAACAAACTTTGTCATGTGAATCTCCTTTAAAATTTTGTTTTCAATTTGATTATAATGAAAAGATGTGTCTATGTTATGTAGTTGTATTAAAAATTGCTTAGAAATAGAATTTTATTGAAGACATATTACAAAAAGTAACAAATTGAACCTTTTTGCGATTTTAAACTTCTTGCAAAACTATCTCTTAGAGGACAAATCCTCCCGTTGGTCTGAGTCTCACGAGATAGTTTTGCAAGAAGTCAATATGTAAGAGATATGTTACAGCTTGTAACCTATGCTTTGTATATTTCTTAAACTACCCTCTGGAAGCTTCTTTCTTAAGTTTTTCATCATTAGACGCAAAGCATTTAAGCTCATATACTCGTCTTCCCACAATTCTCTCTCAATTTCTTCGTAAGTAATCACGCTATCTTTCTCAAAAATAAGCTCCAAAAATTTTACTTCTTTTTTTGTTAGCTCATAAACTTCTTCTTCGTGGATAATTTGTTTTTTATCCATGTCATAAAACCATCCATCTCTAAACTCAAAACTTCCACTATTTTCTTTTGATTTTATAAACTTATCAAGGGCATCCACTAATTTTGTTTCTGTGATTGGTTTTATTATGTACCTAACTAGTGATAACTCTACGGCTGCTAGCATGTAATCAACTTCGGTATGGGCAGATATTATGAGAATTTGCGCTTTTGAATCTTTTTTTCTTATTTTTTTGGATAATTCGATTCCATCTAAATGAGGCATTTTTATATCTGTGATAATCAAGTCCGGTTTTTTTTCTAAAAAAAGCTCATATGCTTCTATGCCATTTTTTGCCAAATATACATTTTTAAAAAACAGCTCTAGCATTTCCGAAATATTTTGTCTAACTCCAGCTTCATCTTCAGCATACAAAACAGAAAAATTAGAGAGCTTCTTAATCATTTTTTCATCCACAAAAAATCCTTTTAAGAAAAATATTCCTATTATGATAATATAATTAACCTTATATAATTACTATACCAATCATAATGGATAATTTTTGAAGATTATAAAAGAAAACAACATTTCGACAGTCATAATTTTAAGCTCTATGCTAATAATCAGCTCTTTAGTTATTTTTATTAGTTATTTTTTCATTTCCAAGCAATATGACATCTTAGATAGAGAGATAAAAGATACTAAAGAAAATTTTGTTGATTCTAGGAAAAGAGAGATTAAAAGAGAAGTAGATTCTGTTATTGAATACATAAAATATAAAAAATCACTTAAATCTTATGGCAAAAAGAGTTTGCAAAACGAAGTTAAGAATTTGATAAAAAATATAAAATTTGGAGATGATAAAAATAATTATGTTTTTGCATATAAAATATTAAATTATCAAGGCGGTAAAAAATTTGCAAAAATGCTTATAAATCCCAATAGAGAAGATCTCGAAGGCAAATATATCTCAGCTGACTATAAAGACGAAAATGGAAAAGAATTTAGAAAGATATTTTTAAAAGATATAAAAAAACAGGGGTACTCTTTTGTAACTTACATGTATAAAAAGCCAAATAGCTATGAAATTAGACCAAAAATTTCATACTTTAGACTCTACAAAGATTGGAATTGGGTGATAGCAGCTGGAACATATTTAGACAATATTGACGCAAGTATTGAACAAAAAAAAGAAGAGTTGAAGCGAAAAATGACGCTGGATATCACTTCGTCTATAGCTATATTTTTGCTTTTTTCTCTTGTAGCTAATATCTTTGCTATTATTTTGGGAAAGCAGATAGATAAATTTTTTAAAGAGTATAATCAAGAAATTAAAAATAAAACCAAAGAGCTGGAAACTTTAAATAAAACCCTTGAACTTCGCGTCTTAGAAGAGGTACAAAAAAGAAGTGAACAAGAAAGACTTCTCATAGAAAAATCAAAATTGATAGCCTTAGGAGAGATGATAAGCAATATAGCTCATCAATGGAGACAGCCACT
>CAZYTB010000115.1:0-7013 GCA_964650375.1 uncultured Campylobacterales bacterium
TACCACCTGTGTACATTTCGGAGTTGAAACTATTTGTAAATCCCCAACCCGCACAAGCTTCTTTCCCTGAATCAGATAAATCTTGCATATATGGAGGAAGCTCAAGCGTAAAAGATTTTTTAGGCTCAATCCTTCCAATTTTTGGATCAAATTTCCAAATTGTAACACCACCACGATAAGTCTCAGCATAATCACTCATTGGGTGATAGTTATTATCAAATGGAGCTGCATATTGGCAAGCTGATAAGATATACTGGCTATTTGGAGTAAAGAAAGCCCCACCATGTTCACTTTTAAATACAGGGTTAACAACTATTTGTTTTGTAACAAAGTCTTTTAAATCGATTACTGCTAAACGAGGATTAGCTTTGTCATTAACGACTAGCCATTTGCCATCATATCTACCATTTGTTTCTGAGAGAGCCGGATGGTGAGTATCTCCCCAGGTTATCTTTTTACCTCTGATATTACCCTCGGCTAATATCTTTTTAGTATCGTCATCATATCCCCAACCTTGCCAAGGCTCTGGAGTAAAGACGCCTATGTATTTTAGCATTCTCATAGATGGAACACCATAAACTATTATTTGTCCAGATTGCCCACCTGAAGCAAACACTATATACTTATCTCTACCGCCGCTTGGCGTGTATGTTTTAGCCGCCGCTAAAAGATCTTGTTGAGATAAACCCCTGTCCTTCATCACCTTATCTAGCTCACTCGCACCGCTAGCACATGTAGCTAAAAGTGCAATTCCTGCTATCCAAGCTGATGTTTTGCCGATTATACTTCTCATCGCATATCCTCCTTATGAATTTTACAATTAAAATAATCAATTTGTGAGCGAAATTATATCAACATAATTTTCGCATTGCCTTGATTCTCGTCAATTGACGAGAGCCCTTATGTTAAATTAGTGTTTAACACTAAATTAACACTTTCTGATAAATTATACATTAGCTAGAGTTTCTTTTGAGTCGCTTTATTTTATTGATTTGAAAAAAGATGAAAGAAATAGTATCTTTCGTTAAAAATAGAAATATTATGGTGATTATTTAAGTATTAGTTAATCATATATCCTAATTTACCTATGGTTTTGATATGATTTGTTCCTAATTTTTTTCTAAGTTTAAAAACAAGGTTTTTAAGTGCACTAGGAGGTGCTTCTTCGAAAATGTATAATTTATCTTCTATTGATTGTTTTGTTACCAAATTTCCACGATGAGCTAGTAAAATTTCAAAAAATTCTACTTCTTTGTGTGTTAGTATGGTCTTTTTTTCATCATGACTAAATGTTTTATTATTGTAATCATAAAAACTATTCTCATTTATTTTTATAATCGTTTTTGATTGCTCAAGCAGAATTTTAGCACATTGGTTTAATAGTCTGGTTAAATCACTTCCTTTTATAGGCTTTACAATATATTCTACCAAAGAGAGTTTTATGGATTCTAGTAAAAGATCTTGATCTGTGTATGCACTTGTAACGATTATCGGAAGAGTTTTGTTTTCGTCTCTTATTTTTTTGATTAGTTCTAGCCCATTTAATTTTGGCATTTTAACATCTGTGATTAGTATATCCGGATGATTTTTTTTATAAAGTTCAAATGCCTTTTCGCCATCACTTGCTTCATAAACTTCACCAACATAAAGCAATAATACTTTTTTAAAGCTCTCTCTAACATTTTCATCATCTTCGGCTAAAAGTATGGAGCTTTTGTGCAAAAGTATTTCATATTCTTCTTTCATATACTGCCTTTATGGTTTGCTAAATATCTTTATTATAACATAAAAAATGATATAATTTTTCTGCTCTTTTAAAGGAATAGTCTTAATGCCTAAATCTATTAACTTTACAAAACGATATGTTTTTGCACTGTCTATTATCGCTTTGCTTTCTGCTTTTGCTTATTTTAATCTAGTTCACTTAATAAGCTCCCAATCTGATAATGGCAAAATGATAAGCATAAGCAGCAGGCAAAAAATGCTAACCCAACAAATCGCTTTTCATGCAATATATTATAAAATAAAAAATTTACAGCAAAATATAAAATTGATGGAAAAATTTCATAAACAATTGATATCAGTTCCTATGTCAAAACAGTTAAAAAAAGCTTATTTTAAAAAACCGATGCTCTTGGATAAGAGAGTTAAGGAGTATATATCTTATGCCAAAAGTTTTAATGAGAAACGAGACGGGACGAGTATAACTTATCTTTTAAAAAATTCAAATGTTTTATTAGAAGATTTTGACAAAGTCGTATCATTATATCTAGCTCAAGCCAAAGCAAATACAGAAAAACTGAAAAAAGTGGAGCTTTATATTTTTTTATTTACACTTTTGACTCTGTTTTTTGAAGCTATTTTGATTTTTAGGCCAGCCAATAAAAATATCAATAAAAAAACAAAAGAATTGACAGATGAAAAAGATTATTCAAATGCTGTTATAGAATCTAGCACAAATGCTATTATCACACTTGATAAGGATTTGAGAATTCGTACATACAATAAAATGGCAGAGATAATTTTTGAATATGATAAAGAGGAGATGTTAAATCAGTCATTTTTTGGAAAAATAGTTCCCAAGCAATATGAAATATTACGCAAAGAGGGAGTTTATAGTTTTTTAAAGACGCTAAAACTAGATAAAATAGGAGAAGTTGGTGAAATTGAAGGAGTAAACAAACAAGGACAAAAATTTCCAATAAGGATATCTTTTGGAACAAGTGGAGAAAATGATACTATAGCGATAGTCGCGAATATTCAAGATATCTCTAAAGAAAAGTTAAAAGATAAAATACTGCAACAACAAGCAAAATTTGCGGCACTTGGGGAGATGATAGCAGTTATCGCCCACCAGTGGAGGCAACCTTTGAGCGAACTAAATTTCAACTGTATGTATATAAAGAAAAAGTTAAAAGATTCAGAGCTTACTAAAGAGGTAAATAAAAATGAAAATATTATTCAGTTTATGTCTGAAACAATTACCAACTTTGAAAACTTTTATAAAAAAACAGAAAATAGTGTTTTTAACCCTATAGTTTCAATAAATCAGGCACTTAATCTTGTAGATTCACTCTTAAAACTAAACCAAGTCAAGCTTATCAAAAAAGTTGATTCAAAAATCACAATATATGGTAATTCAAATACTTTAGCACATGTAGTTTTGTCTATCATTCAAAATACTATCGATATAATCAAACTAAGAAAAGTTGAAAATCCTTGTATCACTATCTCACTTAAAGACAGCAAAAAACATATTATCCTAAGTATCAAAGATAATGCAGGCGGTATAATAGGTGTGTCGCCGATAGATGGTGTCTTCAAGCCTTTTAACAGCCAAAAGAAAATCAGCTCTACTGGTATAGGACTTTACATGTCAAAATTAGTAATAGAAAATAAATTTCACGGGACAATTAAAGCAACCAATATTGATGGTGGAGCACAATTTGTTATAAAACTACCTCATTAATGGTTATCTAATTTATAAATTTCTTTCTCTGTAATCTCTTTAAAACTTAAAATTTTAACTCCCTTGTGGTCTATTTTAAAATTTTGTGCATCTTCTTTATTTGCAAATGGTATCAGCTCGTTTCCCATAGGACCGTAAATATTGCTTCCCATTACAAAATAAGCATCTCTTGCATCTATGGCTTTTTGGGAGTAGTAATCAGTAACTAGCATTTTTATTATATTTTTTCTTTTTGCAAAATCATAGCTACCCCATTTTTTAGAATTAAAATAAAACTTCATCATGTCTTTTACTCCATCAAAAGAGAGATGATGCTCGTGGTTGGCATGTTTATAAAATATTTGAGTTGCCCATCTAGGGTACTTATAAACAAACATACCGCAAACTGGGCATTTATCATTTTTTGTAACTTGAACTCTCTCTTCATTTTTTTCTCTTCCACCTTCTCTTTTAACATCCCAAATATACAGAGCTAAAGCTTGAAGGTATTTTTCATTTAATTTTCCACATAAATTTTTCTTTACTATTTCACTTTTGAGTTCATTTATTTCTATAAAATTGCTCAAATCAATCTTTTTACACCTTTTTCTATAAATTTTTTCTCCCATAGGATACATTTTCTTCTTATATATTTTTCTCATATAAGCTAGATTGGATTTTAAACTTTTTTGCGCTACATGTAGGGCTTCTTGAAATTTAACAACAGTTCCTCCATATTTTTTAGAGTATTTCATAGCATCATTTTTGTCTTTAAAAGCAAGTATGCCAGATTTTCCAAAAGTTGGGTTTATGCTAGAGTTGATAAGAAAAAAAGCATCTTTTGCATTGATGTATTTTTGATTTATAACATCAAGAGCTTTTATGCTTTGCTTGTCGATTCCACTCTCTTGCATGTCAATAACTAATCCAACAATAGAGCTATACTGCCGCATCCTGCCATTTGACTTTAGCTTTGATATGAAAGAAGTTTTGTAATAATCAGTTATCTTTTGACCAGTGATGGGAGACCACTGTTTCGCATCATCTTGAACTAAAACTGCCTTTACTGTGGCTCTCTTAGAAAAATTTGCCATCACATTTGAGGAAAGCAAAATTAGAAGTATCAATATAATTTTTTTCATAATATTCCTCTACTTTTTTATAGAGTCGGATTTTAGCAAATGTTTGTTAAATTTGTATTAATTAATACAAATTTAACAAACATATTCTATAATTTTAAAAAATTTAAGGAGTTCGAAAATGAAAAAGATAATTTTATCTTTATTGGCGGTTTCACTTATGTTGGTTGCGGGTGATATGTCAAAGTCTAAAATGGTTATGAAGGATTATAGAGCAGTTCCTGTTAGTAAGGCTGTTGTTTTACAAAAAGGAAAAGCAAAAGAGTTTTGTCCAGTTTGCGGTATGACACTACCCATGTTTTATAGAACTAATCATGCGGCTAAAGTAGGTGGGCAAGAGCATCAGTATTGTTCAATTCATTGTATGATTGAAGAAGCTGTAAAAAATGGCAAAGAAGTAGTAGATCCAGAAGTAGTTGATAATACAACGCTAAAATTTATAGATGCAAATAAAGCATTTTATGTGGTAGGCTCAAGTAAACCGGCAACTATGTCTATGGTCAGCAAGTATGCGTTTGGCACAAAAAGTGCAGCTGAGGCATTTACTAAAAAATTTGGCGGTAAAATCATGAGATACACACAAGTTGCAAAAATGGTAAAAGTAAATCTGAAAAAAGAGATAATGGGAGTCAGAAAAAATCAAGCAAAAATGGCAAAAATGGGTATGAAAATTTACAAGAAAATGTGTAAAAAAACAAATAAAAGATTTAGAACTCCAGCGGAGGCAAAAGTATTTATCCAAGAAAATAATCTTTGTGGAAAGATAAAAGGTAAACATTTTCAAGCTGTAGCTTTATATCTGTCTGGCAGATAGTAAACAGACATATCCCTTAAGGATAGAAGTATGATTTATAGATTATGCTTCTATTAGGGTTATTAGAGGTGCCCTTAAATTATAAGAATTTTTTTATTTTGTCAAAGAGTTTTTCACTCAAAGATTTGTTAAGTTCTATTTTATCATCTTCGTCTATGTAGTACTCTTGCGGAAGTCTGTTTTGCTCAGTTCCATCTACATTTATCACATTTAATTCAGGAGATATTAGCTCCCTGAGATTTTTTTGTACTACCATTTTATTATCTTGTGTTAATATATTTATAAATATATAATATGTTAACTTAAATAAGAGTAAAACTATCCTATTAAAATATTTTCAAGGTAATCTTGCAATTTTTTAACACTTTTTATTTTGTTTTCACTAACACTTTGCCCATAACCCCAATCGGCAAATATAAACTTCATATTTGCATTTTTTGCGGCCATCTCATCTTTTATGCTATCACCTATAAATATAGTCTGTTCCGCTATAGTAGATGTCTTTTCACAAATTAGATTGAGCATTTGTGGATTTGGTTTTGATTTTTCTACATTGTTTGCGCCAACGATAAATGCAAAAAAATCTGCAAGTTTACAATTTTTTAACATGTGCTTTGCAAAAATATCCGGGGCATTTGTAGCTATGCTTTGGTATGTGCCTTTTGATTTTAAATATTTGAGTAACTCAAGAGCACCATCATAAGGCTTTACATGTAGAGTAGAATTTTCCAAGTAATGTTCGCGAAATAGCTTTTGCTGAGCTGGCGAGTATTGTTTTGTTCCATAAAGATGCATCGGCAAATTGAGATCAGGTTGGTTTATGTGATATTCCAAATACTCTTTTTCAATCGGTTCTAAACCCATAGAATTTCTTACAAAATTAACACTGCAAGTCATGGCATAACTAGAATCGAGCAAAGTTCCATCCATATCAAAAATAACTGATTTAATCATAACACTCCTTCAAAAGAAAATTTTACTATAAAAATACTATAATACTTGCTTAAAAAAATTAAAAATACAGATTATTTATATTTTATTTATATTTTATTTAAAGATTAGTATTAGAATTTCAACAATATTTAAACAAGAGGAAAAACTGTGAATAATAAGATAGAGGAAATAAAAAAAGAGATAGGAAAGATTATAGTAGGTCAGGAAGATTTGGTAGATTCACTTCTTATCGGACTTATAAGCGGAGGACATATTTTAGTAGAAGGTGTTCCGGGTCTTGCTAAGACTACGGCTATCAATGCTCTCTCAAAATCTCTTGGGCTGAAATTTAAAAGAATTCAATTTACTCCGGATTTACTTCCTAGCGATGTTGTCGGGACTGAAGTTTATAACCAAAAAGATTCCAGTTTTAATGTAAGAAAAGGTCCAATTTTTACAAATCTTCTTTTAGCAGATGAGATAAACAGAGCTCCTGCAAAAGTCCAGTCAGCTTTGCTTGAAGTGATGCAAGAAAAACAAATCACAATTTCTGATACAACTTTTAAATTAGATGAGCCATTTTTGGTAATGGCGACAGAAAATCCAGTAGAGCAAGAGGGGACTTATAGACTCCCTGAAGCCCAATTAGACAGATTTATGTTAAAAGTTATGGTTGATT
>CAZYTB010000116.1:0-6984 GCA_964650375.1 uncultured Campylobacterales bacterium
CTCATAAGCCGGAGGTCGGGAGTTCAAGTCTCCCTCTTGACACCATTTAAAGCCCTGAATTTGGGGATTTAAACTTTTTTATAAAACTCAATAAAATACTTACCGCACTTTTTACCGCACTTGGCCTCTTCACTTGTTTTTAAATACATTTTTTTAGCCTTAGACACAATATCTTTTCTTGTTTAACAATTGTATGTAGTTTCTCTCTTTCTTGATACTTGTTTGTTAAAGTTGTCAATATTATAAATTTAATATTTGCAAAATGGGTAGCAAAAATTTTAAGATTATTAAAATCATTCGTCTTGAAGTTGTAAGGTTGCAAGTGATATCTATAGGTCTAGTTTTGTTCAAGATTAATTAAACTCATACATATATAAAAAGTGATAAAATATATAAATTTTACAATTAAGTGGGTGACTTTTGACTTCAAAATATGTTTTATCTTTTAGTGCAGCTTCTTTATGCGTGAATGAAATGGAGATTATAGCCAATCTTTTTATTGAGCTTAAGGATTGGAAAATGGTAGAAAAAGAAGTGGTTGAGAAAAATGCTCTTCAAAAAGGTGCCATTTCTACAAGAAAAAGAGAATTTGTAGAGCTTAAAAAAAGAATAACGATATTGAATGGAACTGAATTTTCTTTATATAAAGATGCAACCGGTAGTGAACTTAAATATCTTGCGATGCTTGGTTGTTTTAAGATGTATAAAATTATCTATGATTTTGCAGCAGAAGTTATGGTCCACAAACTTCTGCTTTTTGATTTTAAAATATTAAACAGTGACTACGAATCTTTTTTTGAGAGTAAATCTATAACTTATGAAAATCTAAATACTATATCAGAATCCACACAAAAAAAACTCAAGCAAGTGATGTTTAAAATATTTGAACAAGCCGAACTGATTGATAATATTAAAAACAAGAATATTCAAAAATCTTACCTTCCAGAAAGATTGATAAAAGCTATAGTGCTAGATAATCCAAAATATTTGAGTGCTTTTTTATATAGCAATAATGAAATAAATGAATACAAAAAGAGGTATTTATGAAAATAGAAGATTTGACCGTAAAGTTTGACAAAATTTTTAACAATTTAAAAAAAGAAAACTTTTTGAGCATGAGTGCCCTTGGTGGAGAAATTCCTTTTTATATAGTGCCCTACAATCCTACTCAAGAAAACGATGTGTCTCAAAAAATAAAACACTTAAAAGACAGACTATCTCGCCATGGGATAAGTGCTTATGAGATAAATTTATATCAGTTATCACTTGATATGCTCAAGCAAAGAGGTATATTGGAAAAGGTCATTGAAAAAGAGCCTCACCTTTCAAAAGCTAAACTGTTTGAAACACTGCAAGGTGTGCTTGATATCGAAACAAAGCTTGTATCTCATATAGAGGCATTGGTCAAAGAACATCCATCGCAGATCGTGTTTTTGACAGGTATCGGTCAAGTTTTTCCATATATTCGCTCTCATACAATTTTAAATAATTTACAAAACAGCATAAAAGATAGACCAACAGTTATGTTCTTTCCAGGCAAGTATGGCAAGGACCTTTCTCTGTTTGGAAAGATGAAAGATGACAACTATTACCGGGCATTTAACTTAGATACTTTAAATTTATAAGGATGATTTGATGATTGGACAACTATTTAAAAAAGATATTGAGAGAAATATCGAAGGTGTGATAAAAGCAGATAACTTAAGTGATATTGCAGTCTCACAAGAAGTAGAAGAGTATGTCATCACTAATGATTTAAATAAAAAATTGGACGAATTTTTTGATGAATACAGCTCAAGCATAGGCAAAAATACACAAAATATAGGTGTTTGGATCTCTGGTCATTTTGGTTCCGGTAAATCCCACTTGCTAAAAATTCTTTCGTATATACTATCAAGTGAGCAAAAATATTCTGATTTGATAGGAGAAAAATTCCTTGCAAAGATAGACGAGGATGATTTTGAACTAAAAAGCAATATCAAAAAAGCTCTAAATTGCCCATCTCAAACCATACTTTTCAATATAGATCAAAAAGCAGACATAGGCAGTAAAAAACAAGAAGATGCGATACTTAGTGTTTTTATGAAAGTGTTCAATGAGATGAGAGGATACTATCCAAAGTTTGGATATATCGCTAAATTTGAAAACGATTTGGACAGAAGAGGAAAATTTGATGCTTTTAAGATGAAATTTGAAGAATTAAGCGGTGAAAGCTGGGAAAACGGAAGAGAAACTATACATCTTGAAGTGGATAACTTTACCAAAGCACTCTCAGATATAGACAACATCTCAAAAGAGAGTGCTATGGAAGTCATAGATAAATATCAAGAAAATTACTCACTATCTATAGAAGATTTTGCCAAAGAAGTTAAAGAATATATAGATACAAAAGAGTCGGATTTTAGATTGATTTTTTTCGTGGATGAAGTTGGTCAATATATAGGTGACAATACCAAACTGATGCTAAATCTCCAAACGATAGTAGAGACTTTGGCAACAGTTTGCATGGGTCAAGCCTGGGTCGCGGTCACTTCACAATCAGCAGTAGATATGCTTGTAAATGCCTCATTATCTATGCAAAATGATTTTTCAAAGATAATGGGTCGTTTCAAGATAAAACTAAATCTTACCAGTCAAAATGCAAATGAAGTTATCCAAAAAAGATTGCTCGAAAAAACTGATGAAGGAAGAAAAGACCTTCTTGTTATCTATGGAAAAGTCCAAAATTCACTATCTTCTATCATACATTTTTCTGATAGAGGAAGACAATATCCAAACTATAAAGATGGTGAAAATTTTGCAAAAGTTTATCCTTTTGTTCCTTATCAGATGGAGCTTTTTCAATCTTGTATCACCGGACTCTCCTCACATGGTGTCTTTCAGGGCAAACATCAATCAACAGGTGAGCGAAGTATGCTTGATGTTGTTCAAAATATAGCCAAAAAGATTGCAAATGAAACTTTGGGTCATATCGCGACATTTGATATGTTTTTTGATGGCTTATCTGGCATAATCCGTGGAGATGTTCAGACGCAAATACAGCAAGCAGGCGATATGCTATCACCTTTTGAGTTTAAAGTTTTAAAAACGATGTTTATGATCAAATATGTTAAAGCTTTTACACCAAATATTGACAATATCACAACTCTTCTTGTAGGAAGCATAACGGATATAGATATAGGAGATTTAAAGAAAAAAGTAACTAGAGCTTTAAACACACTTATAGACCAAGTATATATCCAAAAAATAGGAGAACAATACGAATACCTTACAGATGTAGAAAAAGATATAGAAAAAGAGATAAAATCAACTGAAATATCAGATTCAAATGTTATGAATGAGCTTGTCAAGTGGATATATGGTGACATCATCCGAATCGACAAAGTGAGATTTTCTAAAAACAAACAAGACTATGCTTTTGCAAAAAAACTTGATGATATCATCGTAAAAGGAAGAGAAGAAGAACTCTCCTTAAATATAATTTCCCCATTAAATATACAAGATTATGATGAAAATAGACTCATACATAAGTCTATATCAGACCAAGATATCATCATGCTACTTTCAAATTCATTTGAGTTTATGCAAGATTTAGAACTCTATGTTAAGACGAACAAGTACATCCCACAAAAACAAGGTGGCAATCTCTCTGACAATGAAAATGCCCTTTTGATGAATAAAGCAAATGACAACAGGAAACGAAGAGAAAAACTGCAAGAGGATTTGAAAGAGTATATAAGCGAAGCTAAGATTTATTACAATGGAAAACCTTTGGATATAACCACCAAAGATATAAAAAGCAAGATAGAAAGTGCTTTAGAGGTACTTATCACAAGTACTTATCCTTACATATCTCTGTTAAGTAAAATTTATGAACAAAAAGACATCAGCATCATACTAAACCAAAGCGATGATCTGCTCACTGGAAGTGATGATGCACTCTCTCCTGCTGAGCAAGAGATATATACTTACATGCAAAGGCAGATAAGCTCTCACGAGAATATGACTATATCTAATTTACTCGCAGTTTTTAAAGCCAAACCTTATGGGTGGTATCAAAACGCTATCCTTTCGCTTATCGCTTCTATGTTTATGAAGCAAAAGATAGATTTACGACAAAACTCAACACCACTCACTAAGGATGAAGTCAGAAAAACATTGGAAAACAACAGGCTATATAACACTATTGTAACCCCTAAAGCCATTATCCAAGCAGGCAAACTAATGAAAACAAAAAAGATACTCAGCGAACTTTACCCTGATGTTTCATTTAATACCACTTCCACGAGAGATATCTACGATATAGCGATGAGAGAAACAGCCAGTCTTATCGCCACATGTAAAAACTACATGAATCTTAACTATCCTTTTAATGATGACTTCAAAAGCATCATAGATACTCTTTCTCCTCTTGAGAAGCTAACAACCGACACTCTTTTTGAAGATGTAGAAAATATGGAAGATGCTTTACTTGATATCAAAGAGGATTTGATAGACCCTATCATGGAGTTTATGAATGGTGAAAAAAGAAAAATTTATGACAATATAGTGAAATATGTTCATAATAATCAAAACAATCTATCTTATGTTGACTGCCCTGAAAAAGAGACTATCGTAGAACTTTTAAAAATGAAAAAACCATACACCGGTAATCACATAGTAAAAGCCAAGCAGGCACTAGATGCAGTAGATTCAAAACTATCACCTATCATAGAAAAGTCCAAAGAAGAAGCAGCATCAAAGATAAACAGTGTCATAAAAGAGCTTCAAAACAATGAAAATTTTCAAAAAGTGCCAGAAAATGAGCGATACAAGATCATCCGACCATTGCAAGAACTTATCGGAGTCATAGAACAAACAACGAGTATAGACACTATAAAACAAAGAAGTAGCAAAGAGTCTTTGGATAAAGCTTATGATGATGCTTTGGAAATGATAGATGAACTTATGCCAGAAGATAAGAGCATAGCACCAAAGCAAAAAATAGTTCGCATCGAAAAACTCATCCCAAAAGACAAAAGATATCTAAAAGATGTAAATGATATCGAACACTATATAAATAAACTAAAAGAAAATCTTTTAAAAGAGATAGAAGATGGAACGCAGGTTATCGTATGAATAAAAAAGAAAAAATAATCTCAAAGGGTTTTAGCTCAAGGCTAATACAGTCAAATATCTTGAACGATTTGACACCCTTTGAGGAGTTGACAGAATTATATCATAAGAAATCTAAATGAATAATAAACATTATAAAAAAATTATATTAGATAACAATATTATCCCAAAAGATAGTAATGAAGAAAAAATGGCTTTAAAATTAGTGATGCAAAAAGAAAAATTTATTTTAGAAGATGCCTCAAATGCTTTGATTTATAATAAATCAATAAAGCCTGATGGAGAAGCATACACTATAAATCAATACATAAATGAAATAAATAAAATAACAAATCAATATTACTACTTATTTATTCAAATTAGCCAATTTGAGTCATTTCTAAGAACATATATTAATCACAAGATGATATCTGTATATGGAGTTAAATGGCATCAAAATTTTATTATGAATGATTTAGATGACTTTCGAAAAGTAAATACAAAATCGCTCAACAAACCATCAAAAGCTCTCAATGGTATATCATTTGGAACTTTAGAATTAGTATTTTTAAATGGTTCGCGATATGTCAATGTATTTCAATCTGGGTTAGATACAAATAAAATATTAACACAAGATAATAAACCAAAATATAAAAATAAAGATATGATTAAGAGTTTATTTTCCATTGTGAGAAATGCAAGAAATGATATATGTCATCATAGAAAAATTGGTGAAAGCATAAAATCGAATCCAAAATACCGTAAAAATAAGATGACACATTCTGAAGTAAAGCAAGCACTTAATGACTTAAAAATATTGCTAAACTATGATGACCAGTTTGATGTTCAAGTAGTCCATTTGGAATATAAAGAATTTTAGGAGATATTATATGAACAAATCAGCACTTAAAAAATTTGCAACATCTATGAGACTTGAACTTATCTCTATGATTAAGACTAAGATAGATTACTTGACTTCAGATGCCTACAAAGAGAACTTAGCAGTTTATAACACAAACAAAGTGTCCATACAGCAGATAGAAGATAGATACTTAAAAGATAGTGAAGATTTTATAGAAGAAGTTGCTTATACTTGGTTCAACCGTCTTGTAGCTCTTAGATTTATGGATGTAAATGAGATAACTTCAAGTGCTGTTATATCTACAACTGAAACACAACCAATACCTAAAATGTTTATAGAAGCAAAATCTGGAGAGATAGAAGATAGCCTAAATCTAAACAGAGAGCTATTTTTTGACCTCATAGACAAAAAGGTATCTGGTGTAAAAGACAGTGATAATGAAGCCTATAAAATGCTCTTTATCTCTACATGTAACAAGTACTCCAATCTTATGCCATCTATGTTTGAGCGTATTAGTGACTATACTGAGCTACTGCTTCCTGAAGATATGTTAAGCCCTAACTCTATACGAGCAAAAGTTGTAAGCTCTATGAGTGAAGAGGATTGTACGGACATTGAAGTGATAGGTTGGTTATATCAGTTCTACATCTCAGAGAAAAAAGATGATGTATTTGCCAAACTAAAGAAAAACCAAAAGATAACTCCTTCAAATATCCCAGCAGCCACACAACTTTTCACTCCTCACTGGATAGTGAAGTATATGGTTGAAAACTCTCTTGGTAAATTATGGATGCTGAACAATCCTAACTCAACGCTAAAAGAGAGTATGAAATACTACATAGAAAACAAAGAAGAAACTACAACATTTATAAAAGCAACCTCACCCGAAGAGATAACTTTTTTAGATCCTTGTTGTGGTAGTGGTCATACCCTCACCTATGCCTTTGACCTGTTAACAAAAATCTATGAAGAGGAGGGATACAACAAAAGTGAAATCCCATCTTTGATACTTGAAAATAATCTATTTG